>NZ_DBPA01000020.1:0-25822 GCF_002300045.1 Streptococcus sp. UBA632
GATACAGCTGGTCGTCTGCAAATCGATGAAGCTTTGATGCAAGAACTTCGTGATGTTAAAGCTCTTGCTAAACCAAATGAAATTCTTTTGGTTGTTGATAGCATGATTGGTCAAGAAGCTGCTAATGTCGCTGACGAATTCAACAAACAATTGGATATCACTGGGGTTGTCTTGACTAAGATTGATGGTGATACACGTGGTGGTGCGGCACTTTCTATCCGCGAAATCACTGGTAAACCAATCAAATTCACTGGTACTGGTGAAAAAATCACTGATATCGAAACCTTCCACCCAGACCGTATGTCAAGCCGTATCCTTGGCATGGGTGATTTGCTCACATTGATCGAAAAAGCAAGTCAAGAATACGATGAAAAACGTTCAATGGAACTCGCTGAAAAAATGCGTGAAAACACCTTTGACTTTAACGATTTCATCGAACAACTTGACCAAGTGCAAAATATGGGACCAATGGAAGATCTTCTTAAGATGGTTCCTGGTATGGCTAATAACCCTGCACTTAAAAACTTTAAAGTCGATGAAAAAGCTGTCGCTCGTAAACGTGCTATCGTGTCATCAATGACACCTGAAGAACGTGAAAATCCTGATTTGCTAACACCTAGCCGCCGTCGTCGTATTGCAGCTGGTTCAGGTAACAGCTTTGTTGATGTCAACAAATTCATCAAAGATTTCAACCAAGCAAAACAAATGATGCAAGGTGTCATGTCTGGTGACATGGAAAAAATGATGAAGAAAATGGGTATCAATCCAAATAACCTTCCTAAAAACATGCCAAATGGCATGGATATGTCATCACTTGAAGGCATGATGGGCGGAAATGGTATGCCAGACCTTTCAGCTCTTGGTGGAGATATGGATCTTAGCCAAATGATGGGAGGCGGCCTCAAAGGAAAAGTCGGTTCCTTTGCCATGAAGCAAGTCATGAAACGCCAAGCCAACAAAATGAAAAAAGCTAAGAAAAAACGCGGGAAGAAGTAAGAACTTCATACGCTAATCGACTATGCTAAATTTTTCTTAGCCCCCAAATTTACAAACGGTAGGTGGCCAGCTTACCTCTTTACGGTCGATCAATTCTGTCATTACCTAGCCATTATCGGAATCTATCTAGCTATCTCACCTCAGCAAACCCAGCTGATCCTCAATCCCAATTGGCTTATTCTAGCTTTATTTTTCTTAATCATCACAAAGCCTATCAATATCATTTTCAAGCTCTATTTTGAACGCTACCAAGTAGAGCTTGAAGATACCAGCAGCATCTCAGGTGCTGGCGCCATGGTGGGAAATTTAGAAAGGCTCATCATCGGAATCTTTCTCATTCTCGGGCAGTATGCGGCTATAGCTCTCGTTTTTACCGCAAAATCCATTGCCCGTTACGATATGATTTCCAAAAATCAAGGCTTTGCAGAATATTACCTCATCGGATCCTTATTTAGCATGATCAGTGTCTTGGTAACCTACGCTTTATTAATCTTTTAATATTCAAAATGAGGTCGGTCTTTAAAGGTATTCCAACCTCGTTTTTCATATTTATACAAGCTCCCAATAATAGTGGCTATTCTTTCTGAATCGGTTTATCTAAAAATCGAGAAAACGGAATCCTAAGCATAACAAATGGATGGTAAACATCCTTTTCTTTACTTTAAACGGCATCTAAATAATATAGACAATTCTAATATTATCTGATAGACTATTAGAGTAATATTCCTATTTAGAAAGAATTTATCCAAATGCTGAAAGCATTATTTCCTTACAATTATGTTGAAGATGTCTTTGTGATCGATTATCAGAAATTATACGATAAAGGCTTTAGGGCAATCATCTTCGATATTGATCAAACACTCGTTCAACATGGTGAAGAAGCAACACCAGAGGTAGAAGACCTATTCAAAACACTCCAGACTATTGGCTTTAAGACCTTCATCTTATCAAATAATAGTCCAGAGCGGATTGAAGCATTTTTGACCAATATCAATGATACTGGATTTATCGGACTGGCAGACAAGCCCAGACCTGACCAGTACCTAAGCGCTATTAAACAACTTAGCTTGCCTAAGGAATGCATTATCTTTATCGGTGATCAAATTTTTACGGATGTCTTAGGAGCTAATCGTGTTGGTATAGCAAGCATCCTAGTGAAATTTTTGCGACACCCTCACGAAATCAATATCGGAAAAAAGCGCAAGCTAGAATCGCTTTTTCTTAAAGTATATGTTAAGAGCAAGCGTTACTATAATCGCTTAGGTACTATCACCAAGGTAAGGGAGCATTAAAAATATGGTATTTTGGAATAAAGATTTATTGTTTAGTGAAATAAGCCCAACGACTTATAAAATTTCGGTATATAAGGAAATCTTCAAACGCCACCTCAAGAATGCTAGGGAAAAGAAAGTTTTTGCCACAACAAAATCTGATCAATTACTCCCCAATGTTGTCTCAGTTCACCAATCCAACCTTATCAAAAAAGGACCTGGTATTGACCCAGAACTACAATATAATAAAGCCCATAATATCGATATTGCTTCACGAACCATGGATAAAATTATTATGGAACCTGGAGAGGAGTTCTCTTTTTGGCATCTTGTCGGCAAGATCAATGAGAAAAAAGGCTATATGGATGGTCGTGTCATCATTGGCGATAGTGTAGAAGCTGAAACAGGTGGGGGACTTTGTAACTTAGCAAATACGCTCAATTTACTGATTTTACATAGCCCTCTTGAAATTACAGAACTAAATACACACTCAGATGCCTTAGCTGCAGACTTTGATCATCGTGTCCCATTTGCTAATGGGACATCAGTTGCTTATAATTATGTTGATTACCGATTCAAAAACTCAACTGACCAAACAATTCAGATCTGTATGTCTGTCCAAGGTGAGACACTAGAAGCAGAATTACGTAGCGAGAAACCGTTTGATAACCGTTACGAACTGTTAGAAGAAGATCATCATGTTATTCGCAAAAACGATAAATATTATCGTCGCTCACAAATTTATCGTCAAACTATCGATAAAAAATCTGAAGAAGTAACTGCTAAAGAATTAATTTGGGATAATAAATCACAAATTATGTTTGATCCAAAACTTATCCCTGCAGAAATGATTCGATCATAATTCAAAAGAAGACCTAATACCTAGAATTCAAGGTATTAGGTCTTCTTTTTGTCTTTTAAAACTTGGGGAACTCAAGGCATTTTACGGCAGTAACAAAACATAATCAGTTGGCCATATAGTCACAGACGATATCAATTTGCTCAGCAAAATCATCGCCAAATTTCTTCTCAAAGAAGGCACTCCCGATTGTAAAAGCCCAGGGTTTAATCTCTTTGATATGGTCCAATTTTTCAAAACTATCGACGCTACCAGCCAAACAAACTGGTGCATCAACTGATTCTACAACAGTCTTGTTTAGCAATTCTGCATCACCAGTATAGCGATAACCCAATAAATCAAATCCAAATACGCCCTTAGCCAAATACTGATTTGCTTCATCAATGAAACTATCGATTGAACCTTCCAAAACAGATGGACGTCCTGTAATATTACCTAAAAATGGCATATACTTCATCTTATTTTCCTGGCAAAATTTGTTTATTTTGTCGCTGAAAATAGTACCCATCAAAATATCACAGCAACATTCATGCGCTAATTTTGCACCCTCTAAGCCTTCCTCCTCACTGTAGGCGACAACCTCTAAAAACGTAGTTTTACCACAAGCTTTCATGTAGCTAAATAGCTTTTTCATTTCCTCTAAGGGAAGTGACTCCTCTTTAAACCCCCAATATTGAGCTTTTGAGTTTTTACATTGATCAAAAATCTCTGCAGCATTTAAGACCGTTAGGTCGTTATGTGTCAGCATAACAATTAATTCAGAATGTTCCACAATAAATACATACCCTTTCAAAATAAATCACAATCAATTATAATACTATGTAATATTTCTATCAATATAACTCTTGGAAATTTCCTGACAATTTTCAAATTAAAATAATGGGTAGAATTTATTTACAATCAGGAGAAACTTGGGTTAAGGATTAATAAATTTTCTACTAATCTCCAAAGTGGAATTACCCACTACAGAAATTATAGAGCCATTTTCGGTGGCTTTCTTTACGTCACAGAGTTTATTGAGGCAGTTGTGACATGGGCCTTTTTCTTTATTTTTAGGTTGTTTTTTAATATCGTGTGGGTAAACGCCAACATACTTTTAAAATAAGCTTGAAAATCGGCTATGTGAAGTGTAGCCAACGGCGATAGCCACCTCTTTGATTTCAAGTTGAGTTGTCATTAAGAGCTGCTCTGCTAGTGCCATACGACGTTGTTGGATATATTCGGTTATTGTCATATGGTATTTGGTTTTAAAGGCAGTTTTGAGCTATGAGTGATTTAGTGGCATCTTTAAAGAAAATGAAATTTCTTGATAGTTTAATCATACCTTTGTCAGTCATGTTTCGATTTTTTTATACGCTAAAAGAAGATTATCAGCAGATCAAAGAAGCTATGTATTTACAAGGTTTAGTGACCAATCATTTTTTCATCATCCTTTACGCATGATAGAATACCGGTTTGTTCCGCTCTTGATGTGTTTGTCCCGAACAGCAGATGACATGTCTATTTCAGCGATGACCAGAGGAATAGCTGTTGGTCAAGCAAGGTCTAGTATTTCAAGACCTCGTTTGAGTTTACTTGACTATTTTTGGATGCTGTTTATGTTGGTTATCCTAGTTTTGATGATTTGGAGTTAAATGATGCTAAAATTCAAACTTTTTCACTTACTTATGATAATTCCATTTTAGAAGATATCAATCTTAGTTTTAAACCAGGAGAAATTTCTGTTTTAACAGGGCAGTTCAGGTTGCGGGAAAAGTAGTCTTTTAAAGGTTATTAATGGAGTGATTCTTTATTTTCAAACAGCTAAGTTATCTGGTGATATGACTTATGATGGAAAAAGTTTGCTTGACCGTGATATTTTTACTTTATCAGGTGGTGAAAAAAAGCGTTTGCTTTTGTCCATGGCTAAAGTATCTGATAAACCAATCATTATCTTAGATGAACCTAAAAGTGGCTTGTGTCGAGGACAAATGATTAACATGATTGATATTTTACAGCAAATGGTACAAAACGAAAAAATAATAATTATAGTTACTCATGATTACGAGTTAATCAAGAATTGTAAAGGCAAAATCATCGAATTTGTCTAATAAAAAAGAACTCCGCATTTGAAAATGTGAAGTTTGTATATTTGTATCCGTTTACACTGGCTAAAAAACACAAAAAGGATAAAATAGAAGGTGTTTTTAGATAACAATATGACAGTTTTCCTAAAAAGTAATCAAAAAGTCTGTTTATTAGTAAATAATAATGAAAATTTATTGAAAATCACCTAAAAGTAGATAAAATAAGGATTTATGTAAAAAATGATGAATATCAAAATTCAGATTGAGATTTTCCTGTGTAATTGATTTATCACTTAAAAAAGATAAAAAAGAAAAATTTTTCGAAAAAAAGATTTTTTAAATAAGGGAGTTGAAGAACAAGTAGTCCTAAAAAATCTAATCAAAGTACTTGTCTCTAAAATTTCCCATTACATCTTTCCGAAAAACTGTAATTTTCTTGAAAGATAGGTAGACCTGTGATATACTTCTAGTTATCAGATATTTGGGAGTTTTTTAGCAAAAAATGAAACGTGAACACATTTTACAAAAAATCGACGAGCTGAAAACGCTCATGCCTTGGTACGTCTTGGATTATTATCAATCAAAATTAACCGTTCCTTACAGTTTTACGACCTTGTATGAATACCTCAAGGAATACAGACGCTTTTTTGAATGGCTTTTGGATTCTGGGATTTCAGATGCTGATAAAATGGCTGATATTGACTTATCAACCTTGGAACACCTCTCTAAAAAAGACATGGAATCCTTTATTTTGTACCTGCGTGAACGTCCGTCGCTCAATACTTATTCCAAAAAGCAAGGGGTTTCACAAACAACCATAAACCGTACGCTTTCTGCGCTTTCCAGCCTTTTCAAATACCTGACAGAAGAGGTCGAGGATGAAAATGGTGACCCCTACTTCTACCGCAACGTCATGAAAAAAGTCGCTACCAAAAAGAAAAAAGAAACCTTGGCAGCTCGGGCAGAAAACATCAAGGGCAAATTGTTTTTGGGCAATGAAACCATGGCTTTCATTGATTATATTGACAAAACTTATCAAAGTACGCTGTCGCATCGTGCCTTATCTTCTTTCCAAAAAAATAAAGAGCGCGATTTGGCCTTGATTGCCCTACTGCTTGCCTCCGGCGTTCGTTTGTCTGAGGCGGTCAATCTAGACGTCAAGGACTTAAACCTTAACATGATGATTATTGAAGTGACGCGAAAGGGTGGCAAACGTGATGCAGTCAATATCGCTGGTTTTGCTAAACCTTATTTGGAAGCTTACCTTGCCATTCGTACCCCACGTTATAAGGCTGAAAAGCAAGACCAAGCCCTCTTTCTCACCGAATACCGTGGGGTTCCAAATCGCATCGACGCATCCAGCGTGGAAAAATTGGTCGCCAAATACTCGCAAGCCTTCAAAGTCCGCGTCACACCGCATAAATTGCGACACACCTTGGCGACTCGCCTATACGACACCACAAAATCACAAGTCCTAGTTAGCCACCAACTCGGACACGCCAGCACTCAAGTCACCGACCTCTACACCCACATCGTCAACGACGAACAAAAAAATGCCTTGGATAAATTGTAAAAAAAGAAGTAGGATTAACCCCCTACTTTTTCTCTTACTCTTTTGGTAATGCAATAGTAACCTGAGTGCCTTTATCAACTTGGCTAGTGATGCTGATGGCTAGATTCAGACTATCTAAAATTTGTTTGGTCATGTAAAGCCCTAAACCAGTGGCTTTTTGATTCTCATGGCCATTAAAACCTGTGAAGCCTTCCTCAAATAAACGTGGCAAGTCCTCTTCTAGTATTCCAATACCATTATCTGATATGCTAATCCTACCATCTGTTATTTCAATTCTAATCTTGCCTTGTTCCTTAGAATACTTTATGGCATTGTCTAGGATTTGTGAAATGGCAAAGCTGAGCCATTTGCGGTCAGAAGCAAGCAGCCAATCACCTTCGACTTCGATAGATAATTGCTTCAGTAGGCAAGGAATGCGGTATTTTTTAACGTTTTCAATCGTGATATCGCGTACAGACAGGCGTTCAAATCGAAAATCATCCTTGTTCTGGCTGAATTTGAGGTAGGTTAGCAAGGTATCCAGATAGTTCTGCAAGCGAGTCAGTTATTGCTGAACTTCCTTGCCATCTAGCTGATTGGTTTGTGCCATCAAGGACAGGGCAGACAGTGGAACTTTCATTTGGTGCGACCACATCTTGACAAGGCTCTGCACATCTTCAGTCTTAGCCTGCTCTGCCAACAATTCTTGTGCACTTTGCTCGTACAAACGAATAATCACATCTTTATAGGCTAATTCTGACGGCAATTGTAAGGTATCTAATTCGTTTACATAAATAAATTGTTGTAACGTATTGATTTTATGTTTAAAACGTTGGTACTGCCATAAGGTGATAAAGCTGAGGATCGTCAGATTGAGCAGAAAACTGATCACAAAATAGACGATAGGCAAGTGGTAAAGAGCAAAAACAATTAGAAAGAGAGCACTCAGTAACGCATAGCTCCAGTACCAAACGGCATTTTCTTTAAAAAAAGTTCGAATCATTTTAAGAGATACCCCACTCCTCGGACTGTGTGAATGGCATTGAAACCTAGTGGTGTTATTTTTTTACGCAGGCGTGCCATGTTGACGCTGAGCGTGTTTTGATCGATAAAGCTGTCGTTTTCCCACAATTTTTCCAGCAATTCCTCCTTGGTCACCACTTGATTTTGGTGTTCAAATAAAATGGATAAAATTTTATTTTCTGTTGGCGAAAGGGAAATTTGTTCTGTGCCATTTGACAAAACCCCGTCACGCGAGAGGCTAAATGCCCCTAACTGGTAAGTGTCTGAGGTGAATTGGTAAGCTCGTCTTAAAAAGGCAGAAATTTTAGCATCTAAAATGGTCAATGAAAAGGGTTTTGACACAAAATCATCTCCACCCATATTGAGCGCCATGACCGTATCCATCTCATCATCGCTGGATGAAATGAAAATAATAGGCAAGGTCATCGTCTTGCGAATTTCTGTCGTCCAGTAAAAACCATTAAAATAAGGCAGGGTAATATCAATCAAAATCAAATCTGGCTGAATTTCCTCAACTTCTTGCTTAATGGCTCGAAAATTTTGCACACTAAAGACCTCATAAGTCTGGCTCAAGTGCTGTTTTAACAATTTAACGATGGTTTCGTCGTCCTCAATAATGTAAATCTTTCCTTGTTTCATAGTATTATTGTAACATAAGCTCTGATGAATCAAAATAAAAGATGGCCGCAAGGGCCACCTTATTTAACGATCAATGATTTTATAGTAAGTTTGGCTAGTGATTTTGTAAATCATGAAATAAACGAGGGTTAAGATGACAATGGTCGAACCACTCACGATGTAAATCGTGCTTGAGCTTGTCACACCGAAAATAAGCAACATTTGTTTTAACATAACCAAGGCCACCGCAAAATGTAGGGTTGCTAGTCCTAACGGCATGAAGAAAACCAGTAAAATTTGTGAATTGATGGCTTTTTTCACTTCTTGGCTGTTCATCCCAACTTCTTGCAAGATTTTATAAGATTTCTTGTCCTCAATACCTTCTGAACGTTGTTTGTAGTAAATAATCAAGGCTGCGCCCATTAGGAAACTGATACCCAGCAAGAAACCTGTGAACAAGAAGCCACCTGTGAAGGCATAAGCACTGTCGAGGTATTCCTGTTTGGTTTCTACCGTAGCTGAAATGCTATTTCCATTGGCATCTTCGTGAACGACTTCTGATTCACCGCCAAAGTGTGCCAAGGACTTGATTTCTTTTTGAGAAAGATCAGCATAGCTGATAAGTGATGTTTGATGGAAAACCTTATTTTTCGTGAAGATTGTTTCAATGTTATTAAGCACTTCTTGGTTGCTGACGACTAAGACAGCTGGGTTGTAGGTATTGGCTACTTCTGGGAAGTTAACCTCCTTGAGATTATGGACATTGTCAAAGGTTTGCCCAAATAAGTCCAGTTTTTCCAAATGGCTGTTGTCTTTTTGGGTAAAGAAAGCAGTTTGGTTTTCATTGAGGTGTGAGAGTTTGTTTCCCAAGGCTCTAAAGTCATCCTGTGTGACGATGTAAAGATAGCCAGCGCTGATAAGGTTAGGATTTTCGACATCCTCACGCGTCATGGCAATCTCTTTGGCATCTGAAACTGGGAAAAGCGTATAAACAGAACGGTAAGTGAGCCATTGGTCTGCAGGTTTGTGCAAGGGTTCCATGACCTCTTTTTCCATCAAGGTATCCATATCTGCTTGATTGTCAGCGTTAAGAGCTACCTTGGTGGTTTTTGGGAACATCATGTTCACTTGCGTTTGGGTATTCACATAAAGCGACGTTGTTGTAGCAATCGTAACAAATGCCATAACCGCTAGTAAAGTGATATTAGCCAGACCAACGGCATTTTGTTTCATACGGAAAATCATTTGTGCCGTTGTGACAAAGTGTTCAGGTTTGTAAAAATAAGCCTTATTTTGACGACGGCGTTTCAAATACCAAGTCATGAAACTGATATAAAAGAGATAGGTTCCTATGATAACCAGCACAACTGCCGCAAAGAAACGATACAATACAACCAAAGCAGCTACTTTAGTGGATGATAGGGACAAATAATAACCAATTCCCAAAGACAAAACACTCAAAATAGCCAGCAAGACATTACCGCGAGGTTCTTTTTCCCCTTGCTCTTGCTTTTTAAACAAGGCAAGCGGTGAGGTGCGACGAATGGTGTAAAGATTGACCCCTTCTAGCAGAACAAACATTCCGATAAAGAGAACAATTGCACTCACAAAGGCTTCAAGGGATAAGGTCAAGACCATCTGATGATAATGCAGGAGATTCACAAAAGCCAAATAGAACAATTGTGAAAAGATAGCAGACAAGACACTACCTAACACGATGACTCCCAGCAAAATCAAACCTAATTCAATGGTTGATAGCCAGCTGACCTGCCAACGATTCATCCCCAACATATTATACAGACCAAATTCCTTACTGCGTTGTTTGAGTAAAAATTGATAGCTGTAAATTTCCATCACGGCTGAAAAAATCGCCAAAACAATCAAAGCGAGACTGAGAATAGAGGCCCCATGACGCATTCCCCCACCAACAGGGCTAAACAAAATCAGCAAAGTTGAGCAGTTTAGGACAAATAAAATTGTACTGCTGAGCAGGAATGGTCCAAAAACATTAATGGACTTTTTAATATTAGACCAAGCGAGTTTTGCATAAAACATATTACTGACCTCCAAGTAAAGCGCTCATGGTAAGCGAAATATCTTTTGCAAATTCTTGATTGGTCTTGTGACCACGGTAAATTTGGTGGAAAATACGCCCATCTTTGATAAAGAGGAGTCTTTTCGCATGACTAGCCGCATTGGCAGAGTGAGTTACCATCAGCAAAGTCTGACCGTCTGCGTTAATCTCTTCAAACAGTTTTAAAATATCTTCTGAATTTTTGTAGTCAAGAGCGGCAGTCGGCTCATCTGCTAAAAGCAATTGTGACTTAGTGATAAGACTTCTAGCAATGGCAACACGTTGTTTTTGACCACCAGATAATTCAAACGAGCGTTTGTCTAGCAAGCTTTCAATGTGTAGTTTCTTTGCCAAAGGCTGCAAGCGTTGCTCCATCTCTTGATAAGGCAAGCGACCAAGTACCAAAGGTAAGAAAATGTTATCCTTGACCGAAAGGGTATCCAACAAGTTAAAATCTTGAAAGACAAAGCCAAGATTCTTCAAACGAAAAGCAGCCAACTGACTTTCCTTGATTTTGATAATGTCCTCTCCGTTTAACATGACAGAACCCTTAGTTGGTTTTTCCAAAGTCGCCAAAATGTTCAACAAGGTGGTTTTTCCTGAACCTGATTCTCCCATAATGGCGATAAATTCGTTTTTATCAACCTTAAAATCAACATCTTGTAAGGCACGCGTTTCCTCTTTTGAAAAGCGAGTGCGGAAAACTTTCTCTAAGTGATTAATCTCTAATAACATCTCTTTCTCCTTTATTTGGTATTTTAATACTATTTGCGTTTTATTTTTCTTCTGCCACTCCAATACCACACACCTAAGCTGATGACGCTTGCGGTGATCAGGTATAGAATGGTTATTAAACTATTGGTATCCATTAGGCTTATTTCTCCTAACATTCTTATTTGACTAAGCGGAAGGTCTGATATACTAGTAGGTTGCAGAACCTAGTATTGCCATACTCAACCAAATAAACAGCTGACTTCCTAATTGTAGGTGTCTTTTGATTGCTTGATTCATCTCATTGCTCCTCTCTTATTGACAAGTCTATTGTATCGAAAAAGGAGCCTTTCCTTCCTTACAGTTTCTCCTTTAAATCTTACAAAAATGTAAGAATAAAGTCATCAAAAACGCCCGAGACTAAATCTCAGACGTTTGTCGTTTTAGTTCAGTTCTTGTACCAACTGTTTCAAATAAGCATGACTAGCCACTTGCTCTTTAGGATTGGTGACATTTGCCAGATTAATCTCGTAAATGCTGGTAGCACGGCTATTAAGAAGTGGCAGAAGCTTTGCCCAATCTATCTTTCCTTGTCCCAGCGGCAGACTATCGTGGCGTTTTCCAAAAGAATCCACCAAATGGTAGTGAACGATGTTCTTTTTCAGGGTACTTAAAGACCTTTGTAGGGCCACATTATCCCGATTTAAGAAAATGAAGGCATGAGAAATATCGTAAGCCAACGGGTAGCCTTTTTGCAGCAAGACTTGGTCAAAATCAGGATGGCCAAAGGAAAAGAGATTTGAAATCCCATTTTCAAACATGATGCGATTTCCACCCAGTTGCCAAAGAGCATCTATTCGAGAAAAGAGGTAATCTTGAGCGTCTTTGAGGGTTTCAAAGGGATCTAGCAAGTCCTTTTCTCGCAAATCATAAGAGCCATGCACCAGTACTTTACAGTCAAATGCGTTAGCAAGTTCCAGCAAAGTCTTGGTGGTTTCATCAATAAACGAAACAAGTTCTGGCTTGTGGGCTGGATGAGCTACCAACTCCAAAAACTGCCCTTGGTATTTCATGGGTTGATGTAAAATAATATGCTTCACCCCACTCATTTTGACAGTTTCAATGGCATCGCGCAACATTTTCAAACCTTGAGGAGTAAAATCGTGTTCTGACGTGTAAAACTCAAAGATTTCAGGTTGGTATGTTAGGCGACTCGCCACTTGAATAGGGTCACAACTGGCTTTCAAACCTAATCGAACAGGAAACATTGGCAACCTCCCTGAGATACTTTTAGACATCAAGATAAGCTTGCAAATCCGTCAAAGCACGCTCTGCAATTTTTTCGTAACGTTCTTTCTTATCGCGAATACGAGGACCGTCCAACTCTTTAATGATACCAAAGTTGACATTCATCGGTTGGAAATGCTTGCTTTCCGCATGAGTGATGTAATGTGGTAGCGCGCCAATAGCCGTGGTTTGTGGGAAAATCACAGGTTCTTCACCTTTGAAACGGCGAACAGCATTGATACCAGCTACCAAACCTGACGCTGCTGATTCAACGTAACCTTCTACCCCTGTCATTTGACCAGCAAAGAAGAGGTCTGGATTTTTACGTGTGGCAAAAGTTTCCGTCAAAAGATTTGGCGAATCCATGTAAGAATTGCGGTGCATCACACCATAACGAACAAAATCAGCGTTTTCAAGACCAGGAATCATACGAAAAACTCGCTTTTGTTCGCCCCATTTCAAATGCGTTTGGAAACCGACAATATTGTACAGGCTACCAGCAGCGTTATCTTGACGCAACTGCACAACTGCATAAGGCGTTTTAAATTCCCCATCTCGAGGTCCTTTGTAATCTTCTGGGTATTCTAAGCCAACTGGTTTCATCGGGCCATAAAGCATGGTTTTAATGCCGCGTTTCGCCATCACTTCAATTGGCATACACCCTTCAAAGTATTTTTCCTTTTCAAAACTGTTGAGTGGTGCTTCTTCTGCATTAACCAAAGCATCGTGAAAAGCCATGAACTCCTCTTTGGTCATAGGGCAGTTCAGATAAGCAGCCTCTCCTTTGTCGTAACGTGATTTGAGATAAACCTTATCCATATCAATCGAACCCTTATCGACAATCGGCGCCGCTGCATCGTAGAAATAAAAGCCATCCCCACCATTTAACGCATGAATACGTTCAGCAAGAGCGTCAGACGTCAACGGACCGCTGGCAATCACAGTAATCGCATCATCAGGAATTTCCGTGATTTCCTCACGAATAACCTCAATAAGCGGATGATTGCTGACCTCGTCAGTCACCATTTGCGAAAAGCCGTCACGGTCAACTGCCAAAGCACCACCTGCAGGTACACGCGTGCTTTCTGCGGCTTTCATGATAACAGAATCCAAACGACGCATTTCTTCCTTGAGTAGTCCTACCGCATTGGTCAAGCTATCACCGCGCAGCGAATTAGAACAAACCAACTCCGCAAATTGGTCGGTTTTATGTTGTGGGGTCGCTTTTTTCCCACGCATTTCATAGAGTTTGACAGGAATGCCACGCTTAGCAATTTGATAGGCAGCTTCAGATCCCGCCAAACCAGCTCCAATGACATTGATATAAGATGATTGAGACAATAGACTAATACCTCCAAAAATGACAGTTCTCACCGCCATTTTCCAAATGCGGGGAATGCCCCACACCTGAATCTTTCTAATTATGATATGTTTTATCATATCATAAATTACATAAAACACCAAAATAAACTATTATTTACGTAATTATAATTATGTAAATAATATAACACTAAAAAAGCTCGCAAACTCATTGCGAAGCTTTTTGGTTATTTGATGACTTCTTCTGCGTAATCGCATTCTTCATTGCTGCAGACCACTTGCTTGCCTCCCCCACGGATTTTCTTCTCAACCAGATAATCACCTGATTTTGGACACGTTCGTCCGACAGGTTTGTCCCAAGAGGTGAATTCGCAGTCGGGGTAGCGGTCACAACCATAGAAAATACGGTTACGTTTGGTTTTGCGTTCAATCACTTGACCTTCGCCACAAAGCGGACAAGTCACGCCGATTTCCTTGGTAATAGCTTTGGTATTATGACATTCTGGGAAGTTGCTACAAGCGTAGAATTTGCCGTAGCGACCGAGTTTGATAACCATAGGATGCCCGCAGAGTTCGCAGTCAAAACCAGCAGGTTCATCCTTGATTTGAATTTTTTCAATCTCGGTTTCAGCTTTTGCCAATTCTTTTTCAAACGGTTTGTAGAAGGCATCGATGACGGTCTGCCACTGCTGTTTACCTTCTTCGACCTCGTCAAGCTTACTTTCCATATCAGCCGTGAATTTGACATCCACGATATCAGGGAAGAATTCCACAATCAAGCCATTAACAATCTCACCCAATTCGGTTGGTTCAAAGCGTTTAGCAGCCAGACGGACATAATAACGTCTTTGGATGACATCAAGTGTTGGAGCGTAGGTTGACGGACGTCCCACACCGTTTTCTTCCAAGGTTTTAATCAAGGTTGCTTCCGAATAACGAGCTGGTGGTTGGGTAAAGTGTTGTTCTGGGTTGGTTGATACCTTTTTAACACTATCGCCCTCAGCCATGTCTGGCAACATTTTGTTTTTGTCAGAGTCGTTATACACGGCTAAATAACCGTCGAATTTCACTTGACTACCGTTGGCGGTGAAGCGCACACCATTTTGCTCCAAATGCACCTTCATGGTATCAAAGATTGCTGCTGTCATTTGACTGGCCACAAAACGATTCCAAATCAAGGTATACAGTTTTAGCTGGTCCTTATCCAAATGCTGTGCAATCGATTCAGGGGTTAAGGTCACATTTGACGGACGAATAGCTTCGTGGGCATCTTGAGCACCTGAAGCATTTTTCACACGATTGCCATGTTTCGAATAAGTCGCTCCAAAACGTTCTGTGATTAAGTTTGCGGCTTCGTTTTGAGCCACAGGGCTAATACGCGTTGAGTCCGTACGCATATAAGTAATCAAACCTTGTGTGCCGCTCTTACCAAGGCTAATTCCTTCGTACAATTGCTGTGCGACCATCATGGTCTTGCGAGTTCGGAAATTGATTTTGTTGGCAGCGTCTTGTTGAAGAGATGACGTGGTGTAAGGAAGTGGCGCATTGCGGCGACGTTCTTTCTTTTCAACTTTGGCTACTTCAAAGGTGTCACTCGTGATTAAAGCGAGCACTTTTTGCACATCTTCGTTGGTTTCGAGTTTTAGTTTTTTGCCATCAACACCGTAAAAAGAGGCTTGGAATTTCTTGTTTCCTTTTTGGAAGAAACCATCAATAGTCCAGTATTCTTCAGGTTTGAAAGCCTTGATTTCATTTTCACGGTCAATGATGAGTTTCAAAGCGACCGATTGCACGCGCCCCGCTGACAAGCCTTTTTTGACTTTCTTCCAAAGCAATGGCGAAATCGAGTACCCCACAATGCGGTCCAAAACGCGGCGAGCTTGTTGGGCATCAACCAGATTCATATCAATTTGTCGCGGTTCAACGAAGGCATTTTTGACCGCATCTTTGGTGATTTCGTTGAAAACCACACGGTTTTTGTCCGTTTCATCCAAATTTAAAATATGGGCCAAATGCCAAGAAATCGCTTCTCCTTCACGGTCTGGGTCACTTGCGAGATAGACTTTTTTAGCTTTTTTCGCTTCTTTTTTCAAGTCATTAATCAAAGGACCCTTCCCGCGAATATTGATGTATAGCGGTTCGTAATTATTGTCAAAATCAATGGACATGCTTGATTTTTTCAAATCACGGATATGACCAACTGAAGCGACAACCTTGTAGTTACGCCCCAAATATTTTTCAATGGTTTTGGCTTTTGCAGGAGATTCCACAATAACCAAATTCTTTTGTGGTTTTTTGCGTTTCGTTTTTGTTTTTGTTTTTTTGACAGTTTTAGATGCTTTTGAAACAGTCGTTGCCATAAAGCTCACTTCCTATTAGTAATAAACTTATATCATGATAACCCGCTTTTTTTAAACTGTCAATATAAAAGTTACGCATTTTGGAAACATTTTCAAAAAATCAGGGCAAAAAATGTAAGAAAAAGGCTTGTCTTAATCACGATACTCCGACAAAATATCTTGCCCTGAAGTCACGCATTTAGCGCCTTCATTGATGAGTTTGTGGCAACCGTCTGATTGACCATCCAAGATATTTCCTGGTATGGCAAAGACATCCCGACCTTCTTCTAATGCCCTCTCACAAGTGATAAGACTTCCCGACCTCGCTTTGGCTTCAGCCACAAGCACACCTTGGGACAAACCTGCGATAATGCGATTTCGCTCAGGAAAATGGTACTTCAAAGGCTTCTCTCCTGGGGCATACTCACTTAAAACCAAATGATTTTTGCCTAAATAATCCTGTAATTGTTGATTTTCTTTAGGGTAATACACATCCAGCCCGCAACCGATAACAGCAATGGTCGCTCCGCCATTTTTCAAAACAGATACATGAGCACTGGTATCAATCCCACGCGCCAAACCGCTAACAATCACGAAACGATTGCCCAATTCTTTGATAATCTTTTGAACCGACTTGGTTCCCACAGCAGACGCATTTCTAGCGCCAACAACCGCTAATTTACGACGTTGAAGCAAGTCTAAATTGCCTTGATAAAAGAGCAAGACAGGAGGATTTTAACAATTTTTCAGCTCCAAGGGGTATTCCTTGTCTAAAATCGAAAGACTTGGGTAAGTGTTAAACTCCTGCCGCAAGGTTTTGCTATCTAGCGACTTGTAATTCTCAATAAACAAGACAGGATTGCGGCACTTTGAGACAACAGCCATATCCCTTAAGGACAGGGATTTCTTCTGCTTTTCGTGATACTCCAAAATCGCTAAGATATTCAGATTGGTTAAGCCTGCTTTTTTTAATTTAAACAATTCAAAATGATTCATGTGTCACCTCACTATCTTATTAGTTCGATAAAGAGGGCAAAAAATACCACCTTGCCTTAAAAAACAAGATGGTTAGTCATTTTAAGAGAGCATGGATTTGATAGGCTCAAAGCTTTTGCGATGAATAGGGGTGACACCGTATTGTTTTAGGCCTGCTAGGTGGTCTTTAGTACTATAGCCAACGTTTTTATCAAAGGCGTAACCTGGGTATTCTTTTGCGTATTCAGCCATCATACGATCACGCGTAACCTTTGCCACAATCGAAGCTGCTGCAATAGAAAGGGAATTGGCATCGCCCTTGATCAGGGATAGTTGGGGAATAGGTGTGTCTAACTGCATCGCATCAATAAGCAAGTAATCAGGCTTTGTTACCTCGCCTTTCATCTGCTCAATTGCTTGCAACATACCAAGTTTTGTCGCCTCGTAAATATTGACGCGGTCAATGGTGTCATTGTCCACGATGCCGATCCCCACTCCCAAAGCACGCGCAAGGACCTCTTCGTAAATCTCCTCGTGGTGTTTTTTGGGAATTTTTTTGGAATCGTTGAGGTGTCTGATTTTACAATCTTTAGGCAAAATCACGCAAGCAGTGACAACAGGTCCTGCTAAAGGGCCTCTGCCAACTTCATCAATGCCTGCGATAGCTTGATAACCTTTCTGGTACAACTCCTTTTCGTAGCGCAGCATTGTTTCAAGACGAACGTCCTCGTCAATCTCTGCCTGAATAGCTTTTTTGCGCTGTACAATCGCTTTTTGCACACCGATGCGAATATCTGATGCGTACAAGTCCCAGCGGTCATCGTCTAGACAGTCAATCTGAGCCAGCGCTTCCTTGATGTCCTTAATAGTCGCCATCTGTCACTTCTCCTACGACATCTAAGGTGTAACGCCCCAATTTGCCTTCGCGGACATCCTTCACAAACAGATTGTAAAAACGGTCATAATCATCACGAAATCCTAATTTTTGCGTCATGGCCATGATGATTTCAGGCGCTTCTTCTTCCAAATCAATGCCCTTGAAACGCTCAATCAAACGCTCAGAGTAATGTTCCTTAAAGTAATTCAAGCCAAAAATAGTCACTTCATCCATGGGCAAGAGCTGGTCTTTGATAGCACCCGTCAGAGCTAATTTTAAGCCAACAACTTCGTCTTCAAATTTTGGCCATAAAATACCTGGTGTATCAAGAATTTCCAAGTCTTTATTTGATTTGAGCCACTGTTGCCCTTTTGTAACCCCAGGTTTATTGCCTACAACGGCAATTTTTTTACCTGCCAAACGGTTCATGAGGGTTGATTTTCCTGCGTTTGGAATACCGATAATCATGGTGCGGAGCGTTTCTTTTTGAATACCGCGCTCACGCAATTTAGCCAATTTATCAGCCATCAAAGATTTGGCAGCATCGGTGACCAATTTGACAGTTGCTTGCTCCTTAGAATTCACGGCCAAGGTCTTAATGCCCTGACTTTCAAAATACTGACGCCATTCTTTGGTGCGGTTACTGTCAGCCAAATCGGCCTTATTTAAAATCATGAGTTTGGGTTTATCTCCGACAATTTTCGTCAACATAGGATTTTGACTTGAGAGAGGGAGGCGGGCATCTACTAAAATCGTGACAAAATCAACGTGTTTTAGATTTTCCTGAACTTGTCGGCGTGCCTTGGACATATGCCCAGGAAACCATTGAATCGTAGCCATGAGTTTATAAATCCTTTCGTAGCAAGGTTTTTCGTTTGAAAAACCTGCCTGTTTTTTATTAGGCACCAAACAGGCACCAAGATTTTGTATTCACCAAGTTAACCTATAACCAACAATCTTTTGTTTTCCTTCTCTTAAATAAGAAATATCAAATGACTTGTAATATTTTGATAAATCTTTCTTTAGCTTAGGAATTATATTTGCAGTTATATGCCTAGGTGTATAAGTTGATTTTAGACCAAGTTTGTCTCTAAAATCATCTAAAGAAAATTCAATTATTTTTGAATCAAGATTATATTTATCTACAACTTCGTATCGAGTAACTCCTTTTGAATTTGTTTTTGTTCTATAGTACATTTTCGTTTCCTTAAACTTGAAAAGAAAAATCAATCATAGAAATATAACCATTTTATATTATATCATGATTCTCTTTATTTTACCGCCCTCTGCTTCCATCTTAAAAACTCTTCAAAACCTTCCAAATTAATAAAGACTAAGTCTGTTTCAATGGGAAGTCCTTTCTCAGATAATTTCTGACAAAAATCTCTCCCTGCTTCATCATTATCAACAGCCAAGGTTAATAAGCCTGGGTGCGTCTGAAAGAAGGTAGTCGTCTCTTGTATCGCTTGAAGGTAATGCGTTAATCGACTTGGTTTGACAGTATCTAAAAACTCAAGTTTGCCTTGTTCCTCAGCTGCTAATCGTAAGGACTGATACGCAATCACAGAGAGTTTTATACCTTCCATAGAAACCAAACGCACATCTGATAACTGCTTCTGATGGAGTTGATAATAGCTCATCATATCAATCACCGATTCACAAAAGATAAGGCGTTTCGGTTTTCCTATGTCAAAACTCATTCCCACATATCCATGAGAGTCTTTCATGATTTTCTTTAGGTAACCTCGATTATGTCTCTGATCATTTTTGACAAGCCCTTGAAGACTTGCCCCCTCTAGTTGGCCAAGATGATTGTAACTCTTAAAGACAAGAACTGATTCCTGAAAGGTCTTTGTCTGGTAATGAGCCTGTGCTAATAGACCTTGTCTGCCAAAAGCATTGATAGTATCATCACTTAGACCACGAATGTCATTCAGGTATATCCGTGCTTGGTCAAATGGTTCTTCTCTTAGATAATAACGAAAGGGTTGGTAAGTCTCTTCGACGATCTTAGTTTGTTCAAAGTCTCCAGTTTCAAGGTAAGACAGGGCTTTTTTAAAAGACACTCCCGTCATTAACTGAACAAAATCAATCACATCTCCCTGTACGTCACGTGAAAACCATTTAAAGGTATTGGTGTCCGCAAAAATCCGAAAGGAATCGTGTTCTGGATGTTCATAGACTTGCCCTGATAGTCGTTTAAAAGAATAACCTAGACTTTCTGCTACGTCTAAAATCGCCTTTTGTTTCATTCTTTCAATTCTTGTCATCTCATCTCCTTATCAAAAAAAAGCAGAAGATGAACTCCTGCTAGTTGGTCTCACTTGTAGTAGTGCCTTGAATCTTTGGAATGCTTGAGTCAGATCCATCAGAAGACTCTTTCAAGTCCTCTAGCTTCCCATTCCAAATGGTTACCTGATTGACAAGGAGTTTATCTGACATTTTGGCATAAGATAGTTTAAGAGTTCTTGTTTCTATCTGTGTGCTTTTCTGAGCCTTATCACTGACATCTGACACGTAAACAACCTGATAAGACACTTCCGCAAAAGCTTCATTTTCTTCTGTATTGACATAGATATTGGCAGACTCAAAGCGATAATCCAACATATAGTCTTTATAGACTTGGTTGATGGAATCTTCTTGACGAGCTACTTCTTCCTTAAGGGCAGAATCTGTCATATAGGGTTTAATACGGTTGTTATTCTCGCCCAGCATTTCCTTAGTATAGTATTGGGTGAGAAATTCCTTGACTAACTCATCAGAGAGGACACTTGCCTCCTCTTTTTCTTTCTCTTTGGTCAGTAATTTTTGAGCCTCAGATTGGATTTGTTTCTGCGTGTGATTGGTGACAGACTGAGAACCAATGGTGTAACCCATCATCACCATAAAGCTAGTCACAGCTATACCTCCTAAACCAATCAATAGCCGAGCCTTCATTTTATTTAACATCACTAGTGCTATCTCCTTTTTCCATAAGATAGCACCATGATAACAAGATGGACTTGGAAAAGTTATCACAATAAAGAAAAGGACTACCTAGCTTAGGTAATCCCATTACGTCATTCCATCCGACTTCTAACAACTTTTCTAAGAACCTGTATTCACAAAATTATAGAGCCCTTAAAAGACGACTAATGTGAGATATCTTGATAAAAGCAACCTCTGACAATACAGATTTTTCCACATCCTTAGCTAATCTTCGAGAGTGGTTCAACCAAGAAAAGGTTCGTTCAACAACCCAACGTTTGGGGATAATTTGCCAGCTGCCCTTTATTTTTTCAGAAATATCTACTGGGCAACCAAACTCCTCAATTATCATCTCCTCAAAACTTTTCCGATAGCCAGCATCGGCTGAAAAAGCCTTGATGGTTGGGAATTGTACCATCACTTTGCGAGCCACTAAAATGCCTGATTTTGTATCGTGCAAATTAGCTGCATGAACCACCACATCAAGAAGATTGACCATGGTATCAACAACGATGTGCGCTTCCTCCCTTTGACTTTTTTACCACCATCAATCCCACGTTCCTCTGCAGCATCTACTGTTTTCACGCTTTGAGAATCAATGATAGCATAGGTCGGAGTGGCTGCTCTACTAGCATTTAGTCGCTTTTTTTAACCAGTTCTATCAAAATGGTGTCCTACAGGCCGCTCTCCTTGGCTCGACGAAAGAAACTCCAGACAGTTGGGTAAGGAGGAAAATCATGAGGGAGCATGCGCCATTGGCACCCTGTCTTAGTGATATACAAGGTTGCGTTTACGAGTTCTCGCTTAGACCATTTATAGGTGCGGTGTTTGGAGAAATAAGGTTCAAGTTTAGCCCATTCTTGGTCGGTTAAATCAGTATCATATGCTTTTCTTGTCATATCTTTAGTTTAACTTTTTTTGTGAATACAGGTTCTAAAGATGCAAATGGTAAAACTATATATACGGTAGCTGATCAAAAACAACCAGCAAGACTAGAATTCAAAACGAAGTTGCAGACAGATAATACCTACTATCTCCAAGCTCCGTATAGTCTAAGAAAATCTAAGGGCGTAATCGGAATTCAGCTCAATGATAGGTGGTATCGCTATACGCAATCTTATGACGAGACCCAGCTCTGGAACATTGCTAGTCGTCAAAAAGATGAGGACCTCAAACTCTCGTTTGATTTCTACGTTAACGAAGCCCATCAAGAAGCGGCTGATAAGAGTTTAGCAAAACTCGAGTATGTTCGCGCGGCTGATGATGATATCGCAAAAGTTCTTGAAGCAAGACGAAAACAAGGGTTGAATGTAACTAGCTGGGGTAATACTTTTATCAAAGCAAAGACTAATATTACTGATGACAGTACCGTCATGATTACTTCGATTCCATATAATCCTGGTTGGAAAGTTAAGGTTGATGGCAAAGAGGTAAGCACTAAAGAAGTGTGGGGAAGTTTACTTTCATTCCCGATAACCAAAGGAAAACATAAAGTAGAAATGACCTTTACTCCAGATGGTTTCTGGCTAGGTACTTTCATCTCACTAGGAACTGGTATTGCTGTCGTTCTTATCACCCTAAAGTTTAAAAAACAAGGTGATACAAACGCAACCAACTAATCGCACATGAGACTGGAAAAGAATCCAGTCTCATTTTTACTCCAACTAAGTATAGATAACCAGTCATAGAATGGTTCAAATTACTTACACTTTGAATCACAGTAATATCTTATGAGAACGGCTGAGTATTAGCGTTTTGATGCCAACTATGACTCCAAACCAATAACTAATCTAGCCAGCCGATTGTATAAAGCAATAAAAAATACAAACCAGACAGTTGTCTGATTTGTGTCAGAGTTTAATCCAACATTGGTTCTTGACTGCGCTCGACGATTTCGCCTGTCTCGGCATCAATGGTGTAGTCATAGTCCATATTGGTTGCTGGATCGTTGAAGTCAACTTCATAGTAAGTGATACCATTGTCCATATCCATTTGAACAAATAATTGTGCCACGTTTTTTTCTTCTAATCCTGCATCTGCTAGAGCTTTATTTTTAGCTTCATCTTGTGAAATGCCTCCTGAAGGAGAGGCAGCAGGTGCAGTAGTTGTTTGATTTTGTCCAGAATTTTCTTGGGCTTGTGTAGTGGTTGCTGCCGCTTGTGTGGTCACTTCGAAAAGGTCATTGTCACGCTCTAAGATACTTCCTGTTTCAGCATCAATCACGTAATCAAAATCTCCGTCCTTAGTGTAAAATTCAATGTCATAAGTCGCTTGCCAGTCATCAGTATCCTTTTCCACACGAACAAAGGTCGCATCTGCCATACGGACTCCAGCATTTTTGATAGCTATGGATTTGGCTTCGTCTTCTGAAAGTTTATAGCGACTTTGTTGGAAGGCGAAAACTCCTCCACAAATCAATAAAGCACCAGCAAGTCCTCCAATACCAAGACGGATAAGCCATTTTTTTGAAATTGTCATAAGAATTACCTCTTTTAGTTTTTTATTTTTCTTTATGCTACAAGCATATAAAAACCAAGATAAAAAATCTTGGTTTTTTTGGTGTGATTCTGTGGCAAATTTGTGGCAATTAGTGAGGCAAAGTTAGCGTAAAGCTAGTTTTCTCAACGTCAGAGTTTACTGCAATTGTCCCGCCATGCCTTGTTATCACATCTTTAGCAAGTGATAGGCCAATTCCAAACTGACCGACCAATAATGCTTAACGCTTAGTAAATACTCTTGTTATCTACACATATAGTATAACCTAACTACTTCCTAATGTCAATTAAAACATCATATAAAGATTTATCTAAAGATGTATTCTTCCAAAAAATTTATTTCGTTGTATAAGCAAAGCTAATTGTACTATCGACTCCTGATAATTTACGGAATGTATAGTTAGGATTACCATTAACATTGGTCTCTGAGATGAGGAAAGAACCATCTGGGTAAACTTTCTCGACAAAGGCGACATGACCGTATTCTGTTGGCGATCCATGACCTCCTCCCGCAAAGGAAATAATCGCTCCCGCTTTCGGTAGCTTACCTGTATCTCCACCAAGACGTGCTGCTGTTGCCACCCAATCTTGACCATTCCCCATGGTACTGATAATTGGGATTTTCTCACCGTTTCGGCCTTTGAGTTTCAAGCCCAATTGGTTGATACGAGCGGCAACTCCCCACGTACATTGCCCATAGGCATAGCCCATACCGTCACCTCCACCTGGAACGGAGTTGTCATAAAGGTCACCTCGAACCGCTTCCAGCGCTTTTGGATCACTCTGGGCGGTTCCACCATTTGGTTGGCTAAAGCCTTTCTCAATTTGGTAATACCACTCCATTGCTCTCATTTGACGTTCTAGGAGTTTGTCACCACTATTTCCCTCCCAATAAATGAGAAAGAGTTGGGCAAGACTGGCTGGGCTACCTGAATTTTTGAAAAAGTCTTTTAACCAGTTGGTATAGTAAGGATTGTCCCCATTGAGCATGAAATCCAGTTGTAAGCCTAAGTCATACCACTTCTGCTTTTTTCGTTTGGCATACTCTAATAATAAGGTATGTCTGCGTGATCCATCTGCTGTATCTGTCCACTGCCCTAAGCCTAAGCCACGTCTTAGAATATTGGGGTACCTGCCATTATAGATAGCTGGACCATTTAGAGACAACCATCCCTCGTCGTCCCAAGAACTATCCGTTGCCCCAACAGGAGGCGATAAGTAATCACCTTCAGCTCGTTTGGGATTGATAGAGGATTCTACTGACCAGTTTCCTAAAATAGCCGCAATGGCTTGATTGGTCGCTCCTTGGCTTTTCAAATACTCATAGATAGCTTTGGCTCTCGCAAATTCATCGCCTCCGAATTGTCCAATGGTAGGTAGAATGGTCGTTTGGAGTTGAATGACTTTAGGAAAGTAAAAGGCCGGATTGACGTAAACCAGTTTCTCTGAATCATCGTCAACCTTTTGATAAGTCACTTTTAGACCAGTACCATCCTTGGTTTGACCAATCACTTCTCCTGCTTGAACTTTTTGGCCATCGCTCACTCGACCACTATGACTATTAAATAGGGTCAGCTGAGCTTTATTCAGTCCCTTACCTGACGTGAGGATAATGTTCTCACCATCTAGGGAAACCTTACCATCCATGGGAGCCACAATCACTTGATTTTCTTTAGCTTCTAGAATGATATGATGATGAAGCGTTGGCTTGTCATCAATCACCTCATAGCCATAGCGGACTGTCATGGTAAGCGCATCGTCTTCAGTCTGATCTTGAAATGGATTATCCAATTCTTGGAGGACAAGGTAGGTGCCTTCCTCACTTAATTTCTTTAAGTCTTCTCTATCGTCATCAGAAAGCTTATAGGCAGGTTCTTTACTTAACTCAAGCATGGATTTTAAAGAATCCCCACCGTTTAAGTCCTGCCAAAGTTGACTCAAATAGGCTTGATAGGTTTTATCCTCTTCTTCCATAATTTCTTCTAAAGCATAATCTTGATACTTGAGATTCATAAAGCCCATGACGTCATCAATCTTAGTGTAGTAGGTAATGCCAGTGGTGTTGGTCCGGGTGTTTTCCGCATCTTCCCACGTCATGTGCGTATAGGCTTTTGTCAGTTCACTCTCATCCTGTTGAATGAGAGTGGTTCCTGAAATTCCTATAACAAAACTCATCATCAAAAGCAAGAAAAACAAAAGGCCTGACACGACCCAAGTCATAGGATTAAGGGCAATCGATGAAAAGAAGGTCAGGCTATTTTTAATCGCTTGAATAACCTTTGTTATTCCTGACACACTCTGTTTTCTAGCTTGTTTGAGAAAGGTCTGGTAACGTCTTCTTGATTTTAAGGGCTTCTGTCGGGTGAACCTTTGAATAGGTTACACTAAACTA
>NZ_DBPA01000023.1:0-921 GCF_002300045.1 Streptococcus sp. UBA632
GAAATGGGCTTTGCCCGTGAAGTGGCTGACCGTGTAATTTTCATGGACGGCGGTGTTATCGTGGAACAAGGAACGCCAGAAGAAGTCTTTGAACACACCAAAGAAGAACGAACAAAAGACTTTTTAAGTAAGGTCTTGTAAACAAAGCATTGAAATCATAGAAATGGGTTGGCCTTTAGCCGTTCCTTTCTATGATTTTTTTGTGATAATTAGAATAATTCTCATTTTTGTTATAGGCTGGAAAATATGGCAAATCGGCTAAATTGGGTCGGTTTTTGTGCTATAATAAAGCCTTATAACAGGAGATTTTCTTACCTGGTAGGGAGGTTTTAGATATGATTTTGCAAAATGCAAAGGTGGGGATTCCCTACACCGTTGCGAGCATAGATTTACCAGATGATAGTGTGCGGCATTTATCGCACTTGGGGTTAAAGGTGAGCAGTCCCATTCGATTGGTGTCTAAGACATCTACAAGTGCTATTGTCATGCTAAAATCGAGTCGTTTGGCCTTTGATCAATCCATTTTAAAACACATTGATGTTACCGAAGAAGGTGACAAGGAAGTCATGCCTTTGTCGAATTTGAAGGTTGGCGAATTCGCTTATATCGAAGGCATTTATGCGGTAAATGAAACCAAACGGCGTCTTATGGATATGGGACTGACGCGTCATACCAAAGTTTACCTTCGTAAAGTCGCTCCGCTAGGTGACCCGATTGAAATTCGTTTACGTGGGTATGAATTGACCTTGCGCAAGTCTGAAGCGCAGATGATTAGTGTGGTGAAAATCGAGGGAGAGGAGGACAAATGACAGAAATTGCTTTAATCGGAAATCCCAATAGCGGGAAAACCAGTTTGTTTAACATTTTGACAGGAACCAATCAGCGCGTGGGAAATTGGCCTGGAGTGACGGTTGAGCGTAA
>NZ_DBPA01000023.1:928-1323 GCF_002300045.1 Streptococcus sp. UBA632
AGTGGGACAGCCAGGCTCAACCAAAACTGGCAAGTTCAAGATTTGCCTGGTATTTATTCCATGTCGCCTTATACGCCTGAGGAAAAAGTTGCCAGAGATTATTTGTTGAGCAACCGTGCTGACAGCATTTTAAATGTGGTAGATGCCACAAATCTTGAACGCAATCTTTATTTGACCACTCAGTTGATTGAAACGGGTATCCCTGTAACATTGGCCTTGAACATGAGCGACGTGCTAAAAGCTCAAGGGAAAGAGATTAGTGTGGATAAGTTGTCTTATCAACTAGGTGTTCCTGTCGTTTCGACCAGCGCTATTAAAAATCAAGGTGTGGATAAGGTTTTGAAAAAGGCAGCACACACCACTCGAGCAACTGTGGATACGGTGCAATACCCTGT
>NZ_DBPA01000023.1:1329-33426 GCF_002300045.1 Streptococcus sp. UBA632
TACAGCGATAAATTTGAGGCAGCTATTCAACAGATTGTGGATATTTTAGGCAATAGCGTCCCAGAACGTGCCATGCGTTTTTTTGCCATTAAGCTCTTTGAACGCGACGCTTTGGTGCAAACCGAGGTGACTTTATCGGAGTTTCAGCAGAAAGAAATCGATGACGTGATCAAAATCACTGAGGAAATTTTCACGGAAGATTCGGAATCAATCGTCATCAACGAACGCTATGCCTTTATCGAACGTGTGACCCAAATGGCTCAGCACCACGATAACAGCTTCAGCACAACGCTGTCTGACCGTATTGACCGCATTGTGACGAACCGTATTCTTGCCTTGCCAATCTTTGCTTTGGTGATGTTTTTGGTTTATTTCCTCTCGATTCAGACGGTGGGGACCATGTGGACAGATTGGGTCAATGACACCTTGTTTGGTGACTGGATTCCAAGTTTGGCGGATTCTCTGTTGACAAG
This sequence comes from Streptococcus sp. UBA632, assembly GCF_002300045.1. NCBI lineage: Bacteria > Bacillati > Bacillota > Bacilli > Lactobacillales > Streptococcaceae > Streptococcus > Streptococcus sp. UBA632. The sequence goes on from NZ_DBPA01000023.1 coordinate 1,803, forward strand.
TTGGCAGGTGGCTGATTGGTTAAAATCTTTGATTATTGACGGTATCATCGCTGGAGTGGGAACGGTTCTTGGCTTTTTGCCGCAAATTTTCGTGCTCTTTGTCTGCCTTGGTGTCTTGGAAGATATTGGGTACATGAGTCGGATTGCCTTTGTCATGGACCGTATTTTTAGGCGTTTTGGCTTGTCTGGAAAATCCTTTATTCCCATGCTAATTGCGACGGGATGCGGGGTGCCAGCCATCATGTCGAGCCGAACGATTGAAAATGAGCGTGACCGCCGCATTACCATTATGACGGCGACCTTCATGCCTTGTTCGGCTAAGCTAGAAATCATTGCCTTGATTTCAGGCGTCTTTTTCCCTGACAATCCATTTGTAGCGCCCTCGACCTATTTCATCGGCTTTCTAACCATTATTTTATCAGGGATTGCTTTGAAGAAAACAACTATGCTTGGCAGTTACGTGAGTCCTTTCATCATGGAATTACCAGCCTACCACTTGCCAAAAATGGGAACGGTTCTTCGCTATGCCTTTGGGAAAGCCTTGAGTTTTGTAAAACGTGCTGGGACAGTCATTTTCAGTTTGACGGTTATTATTTGGTTTATGTCTTCTTATGACTTCTCTCTTCATGCCGTTGATACAGATTCTTCTATTTTGGCGCATTTTGGGCAACTCTTTGCTTGGATTTTCCAACCACTTGGTTTTGGCAATTGGAAAGCAGCGGTGGCAGCTGTAACTGGTCTAGCAGCCAAAGAAACAGTGGTTGCCACATTTGGTATCTTGTACCACAGCAGCGACGTTAGTGGCCTTGAAACAGCCTTGCAATTGGATTATAGTAGCTTGGCAGCTTATTCTTTCTTGATTTTCAATCTGCTTTGTGCCCCATGTTTTGCGGCTATTGGTGCCATTAAACGTGAAATGGGTGATTTGAAATGGACTTTGGGCACCATTGGATTTCAAACAGGTTTGGCTTATGTGATTAGCTTGGTGGTTTATCAATTTGGTTTGGTCTGCTTGTACGGTGAGCCAATTACCGTGTGGACAGTTATCGCGGTTCTGTTGTGCCTTGGCATAATTTACTTCATCGTCAGAAAACCAAAAACAGCAGACACGCCAGTGATTCATTTGGATGATTTAGAAACAGTGGGGAAATAATATGGCAACTTTTATTATTGCAGCATTGATTGCAGTAGCGACGTTTTTTGGCATTCGACGCCTCTTTAAAAGTAAGGGGGCTTGCGGAGATTGTGAGTGTTCGTGCCCTATCAAAGAAGAAATGCACAAACCCGCTCATTTAAAATAAGGACTTGCTCTTTGGAGCACGTTTTTTTATGGAGAAATATTCTGAAAATACACACTTTTATAATCGATTTTTTTGGTATAATAGAGGGTAATAATAAAAAGGGGGAATGGTATGGCAAAGATAATTGATGGCAAAGCCCTAGCGGCAAAAAAGCAAGCGGCCTTGCAGGAAAAAGTGGAACGTTTAAAAGCTGAATCAGGTCTAGTGCCTGGATTGGTGGTTATTTTAGTGGGGGACGACCCTGCCAGCCAAGTCTATGTGCGAAATAAGGAGCGCTTTGCTAAAAAGGTCGGCTTTTTGAGTGAAACGGTTCGTTTGTCAGAATCTATCAGCGAAGAAGAGCTGATTCAAGTTATTGAAAAATACAATAAGGACGAGCGTTTTCATGGAATTTTGGTGCAATTGCCTTTGCCAAAGCATATCAATGACAAGCGTGTCATTTTAGCCATTGACCCTAAAAAAGATGTGGATGGGTTTCATCCTATGAATACTGGTCACCTTTGGAGTGGGCGTCCTGTCATGGTGCCTTGTACCCCAGCTGGTATCATGGAATTGTTGCGTGAGTACGAAGTGGCGTTAGAGGGCAAAACGGCTGTTATCATTGGCCGTTCCAATATCGTTGGTAAGCCTATGGCACAACTCCTGCTGGAAAAAAATGCAACGGTAACCTTGGCGCATTCGCGGACACGCGATTTGGCAAAAGTCACCAAGCAAGCGGATATTTTAATTGTCGCTATCGGCCAAGGTCATTTTGTGACGGCTGACTTTGTCAAAGAAGGTGCCGTAGTCATTGACGTTGGCATGAATCGTGATGTTGATGGCAGACTTATTGGTGATGTTGATTTTGAAGGGGTTGAACCAATAGCCAGTCTAATCACCCCTGTTCCTGGTGGGGTTGGCCCAATGACCATAACCATGCTGATGGAACAAACCTATCAATCAGCCCTTAGAAGTGTGAGTTTATGATTATCAATGAACATTTAGTTAAAAAAGTTATTACCAAACGTGTCAGTCATTCTTATAAAGGAACCTACGGTCATGTGCTTTTGATCGGTGGTTTTTATCCTTATGGTGGTGCTATTATCATGTCGGCTCTTGCTACGGTCAATAGCGGAGCGGGTTTGGTGACTGTGGCGACCGAGCGTGACAATATCGCTGCCTTGCATAGCCACTTGCCAGAAGCCATGGCTTTTGATGCTGTGGATACCGAACTTTTGCAAACCAGCATTGAACAAGCTGATGTGATTTTGATTGGTCCTGGTTTGGGTAAAAGCTTTAAAGCCCAAAAGGTTTTCAAAACGGTTTTGGATAAGGTTGCCAAACGCCAAATTTTGATTGTTGACGGTTCCGCCTTAAATCTCCTTGCTTTGCCCAATTTTCGTCAATTTAAGACGCCAAATCTAATCTTAACGCCGCACCAAAAAGAGTGGGAACGCTTATCAGGTATTCCCATTGCCAAACAAACCTTGCCCAATACCCGAAAAGCCCTGCAAGCTTTCCCAGCCTCAACCATTTTAGTGGCTAAAAGCCATCAGACTAAGGTCATTCAAGGTAAACGTATTGGTGAATTGACGGTTGGAGGCCCCTACCAAGCAACTGGAGGTATGGGGGATACTTTGTGCGGCATGATTGCAGGATTTGTGGCACAATTTTCTGATAATCTCTTTGATACGGTGGCAGCGGCGACTTATCTCCACTCAGCCATAGCGGATAAATTGAGTGCGGATGCCTATGTTGTTCTTCCGACAAGCATTAGTGCCGATATTCCGCGCGTGATGAAAAAGTATTCCGAATTATAATCTGAAAAGCGCACTGTGGTGCTTTTTGTTTGGACAGACTAGGAGATTCCGTCTGCCATTTTGCGCTATTTTTTGCTATAATTGTAATGATATGCCATATTTATATCAGGTAACAAGAGAACAGAAAGGAGCCTACTATGTCAGATTATTTAAGTGTGTCAAGTTTGACCAAATACCTTAAATTAAAATTTGACCGCGACCCTTATTTGGAGCGGGTGTATTTGACTGGTCAGGTATCCAATTTTCGTCGTCGTCCCAATCACCAATATTTTTCTTTAAAAGATGAGCAAGCGGTCATTCAGGCCACCATGTGGGCAGGCACTTTTAAAAAACTTGATTTTGAGCTGGAAGAAGGCATGAAAATCAACGTTGTTGGCCGTGTCCAAATTTATGAACCAAGCGGTTCGTATTCGATTATCATTGAGAAAGCGGAGCCAGATGGTATTGGTGCCTTGGCTATTCAGTTTGAGCAATTGAAGAAAAAATTGACTGAGGCGGGGTATTTTGACGAGCGTCATAAACAACCCTTACCACAATTTGTCAAGAAAATTGGTGTGGTGACTAGCCCAAGTGGAGCCGTTATTCGTGATATTATTACCACTGTATCTCGCCGTTTTCCTGGGGTGGAGATTTTGCTTTTCCCAACCAAGGTGCAAGGTGAGGGAGCTAGTCAGGAAGTGGCTGCTAATATCGCCTTAGCCAATGAACGTGAGGACCTGGACCTACTGATTGTCGGTCGTGGCGGCGGCTCGATTGAGGACCTGTGGGCTTTCAATGAAGAAGTTGTGGTGCAGGCCATTTTTGAATCTCGCCTTCCTGTGATTTCAAGCGTGGGGCATGAAACCGATACCACCTTGGCGGATTTTGTGGCTGACCGCAGGGCTGCTACTCCAACGGCAGCGGCAGAATTGGCGACACCTGTGACAAAGGCAGACATTATTTCATGGATTTCTGAGCGACAAAACAGGGCTTATCAAGCTGGTTTGCGAGTGATTAAAAGAGATCAAGAACGTTTGGGTAAGTTGGCCAAATCGGTGATTTTCAGACAGCCTGAGCGTTTGTATGATGGTTATGCCCAGAAATGTGACCATTTGACCTCGCGGTTAAAAAGCACCGTGGAACAGCAGGTTCAACAAGCCAGTCAAGCCCAACAATTGCTTAACCAACGCCTTTTGGCCGTAGATTTGGAGCGCAATATCAGACGCTATAAGGAGCGAATTGAGGCCCTCAAACGTCTATTGACCTCGCAGGTGACTAGCCAGTACGAAAGCCAATTGGCACGATTTGAAAAAGCCCAAGACGCTTTGTTGTCCTTGGATACGAGTCGTATTATTGCAAGAGGTTATGCCATGGTGCAAAAGGGAGATAAGGTGATCTCTAGCGTCACTGAAGTAGCAAAAGGAGAGCAATTGAGCGTTCAATTAAAAGATGGGCAACTTGAAGTGGAGGTAAAAAATGCCAAAAAAGAAAACATTTGAGGAAAATTTACAGGAATTAGAAGCCATTGTGACCAAGCTTGAAAATGGTGATGTGGCTTTGGAAGATGCGATCGAGGCCTTCCAGCAAGGCATGATTTTGTCAAAAGAATTGCAAAAAACGCTGGATTCTGCGGAAAAAACGCTTGTCAAAGTCATGCAAGCTGACGGAACAGAGACGGAAATGGATGCCTAATGGATAAAATAAAGGAAATCAATCAGGCTATTTACCGTTATTATAGCCAAAAACCTCAGGTTTCAGAGGATTTAATTGCCTCTATTTTGTACTCGGTGGAGTCTGGTGGCAAACGCATCCGACCGCTTCTGTTTTTGGAAATGTTGGAAGGTTTTGGCATGGATTTGACCGAGGGGCATTTTGACGTGGCAGCGGCTTTGGAGATGATTCACACGGGAAGTTTGATTCACGATGATTTGCCAGCCATGGACGATGATGATTACCGCCGTGGGCGTTTGACTAACCACAAAAAATTTGGCGAAGCGACAGCCATTTTAGCAGGAGATAGTCTCTTTTTAGACCCGTTTGGGTTGGTGGCAAATGCAGAGCTGGCTGATAAGATTAAGGTGCAATTGATAGCAGAATTGTCCCAAGCATCTGGAACCTATGGCATGGTTGGTGGGCAAATGCTGGATGTGGAAGGCGAAGAACGTCAACTGGAATTAACAGAATTGCAGGCCATTCATGCCAATAAAACAGGGAAATTGTTGACTTTTCCGATTGTGGCAGCTGGTATTGTTGCCAATGTATCAGAAGTAGACTTGGTTCGTTTGCATGAAGCGGGTGCCTTGATTGGACTGGCTTTTCAAGTGCGTGATGACATTTTAGATGTGACAGCGACCTTTGACGAAATCGGCAAAACCCCTAAAAAAGACCTCTTAGCTGACAAGGCTACTTATCCAAGTTTGCTTGGTTTAGAACAGTCGTACGATGTCTTAAATCAATCCATCGACCAAGCGCTAGCCATTTTCCAAAAACTAGCAGAAACGCAAGCGTTTCACACTGAAAAAATCACTGAAATGATAGAAAGGTTACGACTAAATGCCTAAGGAAAGAGTGGACGTACTAGCCTATAAACAAGGGCTTTTTGATACCCGTGAGCAAGCCAAACGTGGGGTGATGGCGGGTCTTGTGGTCAATGTGATTAACGGAGAACGTTATGACAAACCTGGTGAAAAAATCGACGCTGGAACCGAACTCAAACTCAAGGGCGAAAAGCTCAAATACGTTAGCCGTGGTGGTTTGAAATTGGAGAAGGCTTTGCAGGTTTTTGGCCTGTCTGTGGACGGTCAGACTACGATTGATATCGGTGCCTCAACAGGTGGCTTTACCGATGTGATGCTGCAAAACGGTGCCAAACTGGTTTACGCTGTTGATGTCGGTACCAACCAATTGGTCTGGAAATTACGTCAGGATGCGCGTGTGCGGAGCATGGAGCAATACAATTTCCGCTACGCTCAGTTAGCTGATTTTACAGAAGGGCAGCCGACATTTGCCAGCATTGACGTTAGTTTTATCTCCCTCAAACTCATTTTGCCAGCTCTACACGCTATTTTGGCAGACCAAGGCCAAGTGGTTGCGCTGATTAAGCCGCAATTTGAAGCAGGCCGCGAGCAAATTGGAAAAAATGGCATCATTCGCGATAAGGCTGTTCATCAAAAGGTTTTAGAGCAGGTGACTGCCTTTGCTTTGGCTGATGGCTTTAGCGTTAAGGGACTTGATTTTTCACCAATCCAAGGTGGGCATGGCAATATCGAATTTTTGGCCCATTTGGAAAAATCTGCTGACCCTCAAAGCCAAGTGGCAGCACAGATTCCAGAAATCGTAGAAAAAGCACATAAGGAATTTAAAGATGAAAAAGAGTGAACGTTTAGAACTAATCAAGAAAATGGTTTCAGAAAATGCCATTGAAACCCAACACGACTTACTGAAATTGCTAGAGGAAAGAGGCTTGACCTTGACCCAAGCAACGGTGTCTAGGGACATGAATGAGATTGGCATTATCAAGGTGCCATCATCTGAAGGGCCTTATATCTACGGCTTTTCAATAGATAAAGCCCAAAAAGTCGGTCAGCCCTCTGTCCCCATTAAGAGCACCGTTTTGTCGATTTCAGAAGAAACACCAGGTTTAGAGGCCTTCCTCAATTTGGACGTGGTTCCAGGAAATAGCCGCCTGATTAAACGTTTCTTGTTGGAAGATTTCAAGGACCGTATTTTGAGTGTGATTGCAGATGACGATAGCTTGTTGGTGTTGGCAAAAAGCGCTGACGCTGCCAAGGCCATTCGCCATGAAGTGCACCAATGGATGACAAGTAGCCATTAAGAGAGGTTTTTCCCATGCTTTTAGAAATGTCCATTAAAAATTTCGCCATTATCGAGGAAATTTCCCTGACTTTTGATAATGGAATGACGGTGTTGACAGGGGAAACAGGGGCTGGTAAGTCCATTATTATTGACGCCATGAATCTGATGCTAGGGGCGCGTGCCAGCCTTGATGTGATTCGTCATGGAGCGACCAAAGCCGAAATTGAAGGGCTCTTTTCAGTTGGGAAAAATGCTGCGCTGATGACCATTTTGGAAGATAATGGCATTGACGCCAGTGAGGAATTGATTATTCGCCGTGATATTTTGCAAAATGGTCGTTCAATCGGTCGCATCAATGGGCAATTGGTCAACCTAGCTACCTTGCGAGCTGTGGGGCAATATCTGGTGGATATCCACGGTCAGCACGACCAAGAAGAATTAATGAAGCCAAATCGCCATATTAAGATGCTGGACGAATTTGGTGACAAGGCTTTTTGTGAAGTCAAAAAACATTACCAATCCCTTTTTGAAGACTACCGTCAATTGCGTCAACGGGTATTGACCAAACAAAAAAACGAGCAAGAACACAAGGCTCGTATTGAGATGCTTGCCTTTCAAATGGCGGAAATTGAAGCAGCTGCCCTTCGATCAGGTGAGGACAAAAAACTCCACCAAAACCGCGATAAATTGTTAAATCACAAGCACATTGCAGATACGTTGATGAATGCCTATGTCATGCTGGATAACGAAGAATTTTCAAGCTTGTCCAATATCCGCTCTGCCATGAATGACATGATGTCCTTGGAAGAATTTGACCGTGACTACAAGGAAATGTCCACCAATCTATCAGAAGCCTACTACATTTTGGAAGAAATCACCAAACAATTAGGGGATGTGATTGAGAATTTGGATTTTGATGCCGAGCAATTGCAGCAAATCGAGGCTCGTTTGGAAGTCATTAACAGCATTACCCGAAAATACGGTGGCAGTGTCGATGACGTTTTGGAATATTACGATAATATCACCAAAGAATACAATCTGTTGACGGGCAATGACGAATTTTCCGATGATATGGAAAAGACCTTGAAACAATTGGAAAAAGAGCTTATCTCGGCAGCTGACAACCTCAGCCAAGAACGCCATGCTCTTGCTAAAACTCTAGAAAGTGAAATCAAGCAAGAACTGGCTGATTTGTACATGGAAAAGGCAGACTTCCAAGTGCAATTTAGCAAGGGAAAATTCAATCGTGAAGGTAATGAAAACGTTGAGTTTTACATTTCCACTAACCCTGGTGAAGGCTTTAAGCCGCTGGTTAAAGTGGCATCTGGAGGGGAATTATCGCGCTTGATGCTGGCTATCAAATCAGCATTTTCACGCAAAGAGGACAAGACCAGTATTGTTTTTGATGAGGTGGACACAGGGGTGTCAGGTCGTGTTGCCCAAGCTATTGCCCAAAAAATTCACAAAATTGGCAGTCATGGTCAGGTTCTTGCTATTTCTCACTTGCCACAAGTGGTGGCTATTGCTGATTACCAGTTCTACATTGAAAAACGGAGTGATGAGCATAAAACCGTGTCAACGGTTCGTTTGCTCACGCAAGACCAACGTGTGGAAGAAATTGCTAAAATGTTAGCAGGCAATGACGTGACGGATTTGGCCCGCCAACAAGCCCGAGAATTATTAAAACATTAGGCGCTTAGCACAAAAGTGGAACAGAGTAGCTTTCTTTTCAAAGATTTCTCATTTTCACGTTAGAAAAAATCCCCGAAGTCTTGAAAAATTTGGTATAATGGCATTGGAGTAAAAACTAGAACAGAAGTAATGATAGGATAAAATATGAGTAAAATTAAAATTGTTACAGATTCGTCTTTAACGATAGAACCTGAGTTGATTACGAAGTATGATATTACCGTTATCCCTTTGTCAGTGATGATTGACGGTGTGGTTTATTCAGACAATGACTTAAAAGAAGAAGGCAAATTCTTGAACATGATGCGTCATAGCCGTGATTTGCCAAAGACCAGCCAACCACCTGTCGGCATTTTTGCAGAAGCTTATGAAAAACTGATGAAAGAGGGCGCTGAACACATTGTATCGATTCACATCGCTCATACCTTGTCAGGAACAGTAGAAGCGGCCCGCCAAGGTGCTAACTTATCAGGTGCGAATGTGACGGTCATTGATTCGACCTTTACTGACCAATGCCAAACCTTCCAAGTGGTTCAATCTGCCAAATTAGCGCAAGAAGGTGCGAGCTTGTCAGAAGTCGTGGCAAAAATCGAAGAAGTTCGTAAAAAATCAGAACTCTTTATCGGTGTATCAACCCTTGAAAATCTTGTTAAGGGTGGCCGTATCGGTCGTGTGACAGGCTTGCTCAGCTCACTGCTTAATATCAAAGTCGTTATGGAAATGGCTCACAGCGAACTCAATCCTATTGTCAAAGGGCGTGGCTTGAAAACCTTTAACAAATGGTTGGATGGTTTTATTGAAACAGCCAAGAACAAAAAAGTCGCTGAAATTGGGATTTCTTACTGTGGAACGGCTGACATGGCGAATGGCTTTAAAGAAAAACTAGAAGTTCTAGGAGCGCCAATCACCGTTCTTGAAACGGGGTCAATTATCCAAACTCATACAGGCGAAAATGCCTTTGCGGTGATGGTGCGTTATGAATAAATTCAAACAGATAATGGTAGGGTTTGCGTTCTTTTTAGCAGCCCTTCTTCTGTTCGGTGGGCTTTTTTCCTTACTCATTCCAAAATCCGCTTCAGAGATAAGCCACAAGGACATTGCGACTACCAAGGCTAAGTCCTTTAACTATGTTGCCATCGGTGATTCCTTGACCCAAGGGGTTGGCGATAGTACCAATCAAGGTGGCTTTGTGCCCTTGCTTTCTCAGGACTTGACCGATAAATATCATTACGATGTTCATTACAGCAATTACGGGGTGTCTGGCAATACCAGCAATCAGATTTTAAAACGCATGCAGGAACAAACAGACATTCAAGAAGCTCTTGCCAAAGCCAATCTGATGACCTTAACTGTCGGAGGCAATGACGTGATGGCTGTGATTCGCAAGAATTTGGCTAATTTGTCGGTGTCTTCTTTCACCGAATCGTCCAAGGATTACCAAAAACGCCTCCGTCAGATTATTGACCTTGCAAGAACAGATAACCCCAACTTGCCGATTTATATTCTAGGTATTTACAATCCTTTTTATTTGAATTTTCCTGATATGACGGAAATGCAAGACATTGTGGACAATTGGAATACCGCCACAGAAGACGTTACCAAAGAGTATGACAAGGTTTACTTTGTGCCAATCAATGATTTGCTCTATAAGGGCGTCAATGGTGAAGAGGGCATTGTATCTACCTCAGGTGACCAAACAACCGTCATCAACGATGCCTTGTTTAGTGGCGACCATTTCCATCCCAATAATATCGGCTACCAAATCATGTCAGATGCAGTAATGGAGAAGATAAGTGAAACAAAAAAAGACTGGACGAAAAACTAACTGGTGGAAATGGGGATTTCTCCTTATTTTAGCCATGAACCTCGCTTTTGTTGGTGTGGTGGCAAGTCGTTTGTTGCAAGTCAGAGAGCCTGCCACCGAAAACATCAGCAACAACCAAAAAAAGAGCATCAAGGTTGGGACGTTCTCAACCAACATAGAGCAGCTTAACGACACCGTGGCAGCTTACCTGAAGGATTATCAGACCAAAAAAATGTCTTATAATGTCTATGCTACATCGTCTGAAATCATGTTTGAAGGGAAATACACCTTGCTGGGTTATGAAGTGCCCTTGTACATCTACTTCCAACCTAGCCGCTTAAATTCAGGTGCTATTCAGTTAAAAGTTACCTCATTCTCAGTCGGAACCCTTTCGTTACCAAAATCTGAAATCTTAAAATACATTGCGTCAAGTTATAAGCTGCCTTACTTTGTTGAAGTGCTTCCTGATGAGTCAGCCATCAACATCAATATCCAAAATTTGAAGAACGATGCGGACATTTATTTGAAGGCAACAACAGTCGATTTGGTTGGGGACCAATTCAATTTTGACATTTACAAGAAAAGCCGTTAAATAGCGCTAAATACTTGACCTCATGGGGATTTTTGGGTATGATAGAACGTGTTAAAGTGTTAACGCTTAGAAATTAATTGGAGGATTTGTTAAATGGCTAACAAACAAGATTTAATCGCTAAAGTTGCAGAAGCAACTGAGCTTACTAAAAAAGATTCAGCAGCAGCTGTAGATGCAGTATTCTCAGCAATTGAAAGCTTCCTTGCTGAAGGCGAAAAAGTTCAATTAATCGGTTTTGGTAACTTTGAAGTTCGCGAACGTGCGGCTCGTAAAGGTCGTAACCCACAAACTGGTGAAGAAATTGAAATTTCAGCTTCAAAAGTTCCTGCATTTAAAGCTGGTAAAGCACTTAAAGACGCTGTAAAATAATCAACGCAGAAAAAGAGCCTTGTCCCATCAACCTTTGTTGAGTGTTGCAAGACTCTTTTTTAGTCATCAGACGATAGCACCAAGATGAGCTTCTAGGTGCTTTTTTGCGTTAAAAAAATCCCTTATGGCTATTGCCATAAAGGATAATGTGATGAGAAATTACTGGTTTGACCAAGCGAAGCCTTTGTGGTTGTCTCTTGAAATGGTAGAACGTAGGATAAAGCCAACGTCTTCAGTGTTGTTGGCTAGACGGTAGCCGACAATGGCGTCAACGGTTTCGCCTGGATTGACTTCTTTATTAGCGTTGTCCACGAGTTCTTGGTTGGCATCGGTGTGGACTTCCTTGAGGTCAACAGGAGAAAGACTCTCATTTTTGTTGTCGTTAGTTTGTTGCAAGTCCCAATCAACAGCAAATCCCATATAAGGTGTTGTTGCTGTTTCTTCATTGTTGGTGAAACTGATATCAACCAAGAGGATATTGTCCTCATCGCTGTTTCCTTTGACTTTGGTAATACTCTTAAAAGTATAGGTATTTTTTTTATCGGCTTGAACGCTATACGGAAATGATACATAGGCCTCGTCTGAATAAGCCGTGGTCTTTTGAGGTAATTCTGTTTCGCTAGAAGAAGCATAACGTTCTAAAGGATACGAATTTTCCGTCTTGCTTTTGCTGCTTGAGTTGTTTGACGAGGTGGCACAAGCACTAAGGGTCACAATAGACAATAAAGTCATCCCGATTACACTAAGCTTTTTCATGATTATCTTCTATTTTCAGCTTTTTACGTGGTTCAGCCTTACACGTTTGTTATCTCGTATGTCGAATGGTATGCGTCCACATATCCTGAGCTAAAATTTGTCTAATCGCCCATGAATACAGGAATGAAACCACCCTCAAGTTATAGTGTATCATAGAATGCCCAAACTGCCTAGCACCAAACCACCATAGAAGCTAAAGCAGGTGGTTACAGTTTAAAATGTGGGTAACTTGTGTTATAATCAGTTGAAACATCTTTTGGCTTTGCCCAAAAGGATTAGAGAGAAGAGTTGATAACATGAAGGAAACGCTGTTATTTATCATTATTGTTTTAGCTATTTTTTCAATTATCAAGGTTCTTTTGTTGATTGCTTATAGTTACGTCCTAAAACCAAAAGTGGATAAGGACGGCAATATCATCGCTCCTAAGAATAAAAAAGACGATAAGGACGATGAAAAGACACTCAACAATGATGACGATGATGATTTTTGGAATGATTGGTAAGCGTCATTTTAAGACTAAAAATGCCACCCTATTTCTAGGGCGGCATTTTTTTATGATTTGGTTAGTCCAAATACTGTAACTTGCCACGGAAATCATCAAGGCTTTCATAGCCTTTTTCAGTCATAATGGCTTTTAATTCATTTGTAATACGTTCAAAAACGGCTGGACCTTCTTGGTGTAAAACAGTTCCTAGTTGAACCATGCTAGCTCCGCATAAGATGTGTTCAAAGGCATCGCGACCAGTCTTGACCCCACCTGTCCCTATAATAGGAATAGTAGGATTTAGGCGTTGGTAAAAGGCGTGTACGTTAGCAAGCGCTGTTGGTTTGATATAATCCCCACCAATACCACCAAAACCATGTTTTGGCTTGATAACAACGGTTTCATCTTCGATAACCAAACCGTTACCGATTGAATTGATGCAGTTAACAAAAGCCAACGGGAATTGATTGAATACCGCAGCAGCACGGTCAAAGTGAGCAATATCAAAATAAGGAGGCAATTTCACCCCAAGTGGTTTTGTGAAATAAGCAAAAATGTCCTTCAAGAGTTTCTCAGTTGTTTCAAAATCATAAGCGATTTGAGGTTTTCCTGGAACGTTTGGACAAGAAAGGTTTAATTCCACCAAACCTTGGTAGTCAGAGTCTTGGACGGCTTTTAAAATGGTGTGTGTTTCTTCTTCAGACATACCAACAAGTGATAAGAAGTGATTCTTGCTATTTGGCGTGTTTTGGAGCTCAGTCACAAAGTCCAAATAATATTGGAAACCGTGATTTGGCAAGCCCATTGAGTTGATTGAGCCAAGGCTTGTATCAACGTAGCGTGGTTCAGGGTTACCAGCGCGTGCGTTTAATGTCCCTGTCTTGGTGACAAAAGAGCCAGCAGCAGAAGCATCAATATCAGCTAATTCCTCACGAGTCATGCAGTAAACGCCAGCGGCATTCATGAGGCAGTTGTCAAAATCGAAAGTACCGATTTTTGTTGCAGTAGAAACCATAAAGTCCTCCAAGTGTTGTAATAACGGTTGAAAAGGCATTCCAACCCATCTTCATTTTACTATTTCATCAGAATGAAAGCAAGTCATTTTCCCGAACATTTTCAAGATAAATACATATCAACGACCAGTTTTCCAATAATCTTGCGATCTTATAAAGCTTTCAAGGCCGTTTTGATTTCTTCAAATAGGAATATTGAGGTGTCTGAGTGTTGAGAGTGGTCTTTTAGCGTTTTTTACTTGAAAAACGAAAGCGTTTAGGTTATACTAAAAATTGTCGAACGATTGAATAAGTGTTCAAATATAAAAACGTTAATAATAGAAAGGAGAAAAGATGATAGAGCATTTTGAGGGGGAGTTGCTAGATACGGTTTCTAATTTTTTCAAGGCTTTGGGCAATGAAACCCGCTTGAAAATCTTGTGGCAACTAAGCCAAAAAGAATGGAAATCAACAGACTTAGCGGCAGTTTTAGAGATGACACCATCAGCCATTTCCCATCAATTGACTTTATTGAAAAACCTTAAGATTGTGGCTGTTAGACGTGAAGGTAAGCATCAAATTTACCGTTTGGCTGATAGCCATATTAGTCACGTCTTACATTCCGTTATCGAGCATTATGAGGAGGATACCGATGTCAGAGAAGAATAAAAAATCCTTAAGGCAGATTGTTCTAGCTATCCTTGTCTTTTTACTGGTTGTTGTGGTGGTGCGGATCTATCAACCAACCTTAGAAATGCAAGCTATTTTGTACGCCGTTCCTTATTTAATTGCGGGGTATACGGTTTTGAAAAAAGCTGTTGTGAAAATCAGTCAAGGTAAGGTCTTTAGTGAGCATTTTCTCATGTCCTTGGCAACGCTAGGTGCTTTTCTTCTTAGTTTTATCACGCAGGAAGCAGAGTTTGCCGAAGCTGTTTTTGTCATGATTTTTTACCAAATTGGTGAACTTTTTGAACACATTGCTGAAGGAAATAGTGAAAAATCCATTGCCGAGTTGCTGGCTTTGAAACCTGATGTGGTTCATCTTGAACAAGAGGGCAAGCTGGTCGATGTTGACCCCAAGGTCTTGCATGAGGGGCAGATTATCACGATTTCCCCAGGGGAAAAAGTCGCCATTGATGGGATTTTAATTGAGGGAGAATCTTCGGTGGATACGTCAGCCTTGACGGGAGAAAGCCTGCCCCAAGAAGTGGTGGTGGGCGACCAAGTGCTATCTGGTATGATTAACATGACAGGTGTCATCCGTGTCAAAGTGTTGCACTCAGTAGAGCATTCGACTCTTAGTAAAATTTTGGAATTGTTAGAGGATTCGACGGCGCACAAGTCTAAGAGCGAACGTTTTATGGCCCGTTTTGCGGCGGTTTACACACCGACAGTCGTGATTGCAGCTTTGCTTTTGGCGGTGTTACCGCCCCTGTTTTCAGGTGATTTCATGGCTCATTTTCCAGAATGGTTTAGCCGTGCTTTGACCTTCTTAGTCATTTCATGTCCTTGTGCCTTGGTGATTTCCATTCCCCTTAGCTTTTTTGGCGGCCTCGGTGCTAGTTCCAAAGAGGGCGTTTTGATTAAAGGGTCTAATTACCTTGAAACCTTGGCGTCACTCGATACTCTGGTTTTTGATAAGACAGGGACGCTGACTGAGGGTGTGTTTGAGGTAACTGCCCTTCATCCAAAAGACATCAAGGAAGAAGAGTTGTTGCACTTAGCTAGCCACGTGGAACGTTTTTCAAATCACCCCATTGCCCAATCTCTTCGTTCTGCCTATCAAAAAGAAGCAGATGATTGTCGGATTACGGATATCACGGAAAAATCAGGCTATGGCGTCAGTGCAAATATCAACGGGCATACCGTTGCTGTCGGTAATACCAAATTCATGGACAGTTTGGGTGCCAAATGGAAAACGTGCAGCAAGGTTGGTACGGTGGTCCATGTCGCTATTGATGGGCAATACGCTGGGCACATCGTGATTTCAGACTGCATCAAACCAGACACAAAATCCGCCTTAGAACAATTACAATCACTTGGTATCAAGCGTTTGGTTATGCTGACAGGGGACCGCAAAGAAGTGGCAGAAAAAGTAGCTGCAGAACTTGGCATCACCGATTATCAGGCAGAATTGCTACCGACAGACAAGGTGACAGGCCTTGAAACCTATCTCAATACTGCTCAAAAACGTGCGACTGTTGGTTTTGTCGGTGACGGCATCAACGACGCTCCAGTCTTGGCTCGAGCAGATGTCGGTATTGCCATGGGAGGCTTGGGCAGTGATGTTGCCATTGAATCCGCTGATGTGGTCATTATGGACGACAAGCTTTCTAAATTAGTCAAAGTCATTGCTATTGCACGTCGCACGCGTCGCGTCGCTCATGAAAATATCGTCTTTTCAATCGGTGTGAAATTAGCCGTTCTCTTGTTGGCAGGATTTGGTTTGGCAAATATGTGGCTGGCTATTTTTGCCGATGTTGGGGTGACAGTGCTGGCTACATTAAATGCTATGCGCACCATGACCGTCACAAAATCAGTGCTTTGATTGAGAAAAGTCAGCGTCTTGAGATAAAATTAGTAATTTCACTAGCTTTTTTACCTCTTTTTGGGTAGAATAGTAAAAGTCAGCGGCGTTTAGGTCGCGATACATTATAGAAGGAGATAAAATCTAATGGTAAAATTAGTGTTTGCACGTCACGGGCAATCTGAATGGAACAAAGCTAACCTTTTCACTGGTTGGGCAGATGTAGATCTTACAGAAGAAGGAACACAACAAGCTATCGACGCTGGTAAATTGATCAAAGAAGCAGGAATCGAATTTGACCTTGCTTTCACATCAGTTCTTAAACGTGCGATCAAAACAACTAACCTTGCTCTTGAATCATCAGATCAACTTTGGGTTCCAGTTGAAAAATCATGGCGCTTAAACGAACGTCACTACGGTGGTTTGACTGGCCAAAACAAAGCTGAAGCTGCTGCAAAATGGGGTGACGAACAAGTTCACATCTGGCGTCGTTCATACGATGTATTGCCACCAGCTATGGCTAAAGATGACAAATACTCAGCACACACTGACCGTCGTTACGCAAACCTTGACGACACTGTTATTCCAGATGCTGAAAACTTGAAAGTGACATTGGAACGTGCCCTTCCATTCTGGGAAGATAAAATCGCTCCAGCACTTAAAGATGGTAAAAACGTATTCGTTGGTGCACACGGTAACTCAATCCGTGCCCTTGTAAAACACATCAAACAATTGTCAGATGACGAAATCATGGACGTTGAAATCCCTAACTTCCCACCACTTGTTTTCGAATTCGACGACAAATTGAACGTTACAAAAGAATACTACTTAGGTAAATAATCTTTTATAATAAGTGTAGTGTGTAAGAAGCATTCTAGCTTGTGCTAGGGTGCTTTTTTCTGACTTTAAAAATGGGAGGGATTTGTGATATGATGAAAGCATGAAACGTGAAAGGAGAATGGTTATGAAAGCAGCAGAGCGCCGTCAAAAGATTATGGCGTCTTTGAGTCAGGCTCAGGTGCCTATTTCAGCCAGTGCTTTGGCCAGCCAATTTGGTGTGAGTCGTCAGATTATTGTAGGGGATATTGCCTTATTGAGAGCGGCAGACAATGATGTGATTTCAACGCCAAAAGGCTACATTTTATCTCAGTCCTTGTATTCTCATCAGTTTATTGGGAAAATTGCTTGTCAGCACGGTCAAGATAAGATTGAAGAAGAGTTGGCTTGCATTGTGTCGCAAGGTGGGATTGTGGTGGATGTCGAGGTGGAACATCCTGTTTATGGGATGCTGACGGCATCTTTAAACATTAAGACAGAAGAAGATATTGCCAATTTCATGGAGAAAATTGAGCAATCGCACGCTACTTTATTATCCTCTTTGACGGATGGTATTCATACGCACACTTTGTCTTGCTCCTCTAAGGACCGTTTTGATGAGATTAAAACACTTTTGGCTGATAAAGGGATTTTGTTATCTGAAAACTAAAACACGACAGATGTCTTGACACCTGTTGTGTTTTCTTTTATAATAGCAGTAATCATGTGAGATAAAGCACAAATAAAGCTTATGAGACCGGTTTATTTAGGAGGAATTTATGGTAAAACAAAGTCAAACAAAATCGCTGGCCTTTTCGGCTATACTGGTAGCCTTTGGGATTTTAATTCCCATGGTGATGCCGATTAAGGTGGTTATTGGGCCAGCTTCCTTCACTTTAGCCAGTCATGTGCCTGTTTTTATGGCCATGTTCATTGCACCTCAGGTGACCTTCATGGTTGCTTTGGGGACAAGCCTTGGTTTCTTGCTGGCTGGCTTTCCGATTGTCATTGTCTTGCGAGCGGTGTCACATCTCTTGTTTGCAATGATTGGAGCAGTTCTGCTTCAAAGATATCCAAAACTTTTGGATAATGCCACCTCACGCTTGCTTTTAGCTTTGGGATTAAATCTCTTGCACGGCTTGGCAGAATTTGTTGTCGTCTTGTCCTTGACGACAGGCAGCCAATTAACCATGAGTTATGTCTGGTCATTAGTGGGGTTGATTGGCCTTGGCTCTATGGTACACGGCTGTATTGATTTTTACATTGCCTACTACATTTGGGTATTTTTAAAAGACAAGGTCGGTATCAATTTTTCACTCAATGTTAACGAACAAGTGTAATAAAGAAGGGTCAAGCGACCTTTCTTTTTTTGTAAAGTCTGGTTAAAAACTTTTCTGGTTAGTTTTCTCTCTTTTAATGAAAATATGATAGAATATAAAACAGAGCTTTTATTTGTGAGGAAATAATGTCATTAAAAAAGAGATTACGTAACATCAAAATCGAAAAAGGACCAAGTAACGTTACAAGACGGATTTATTTGATTTTTTCGGTAATCGTTGTGCTGTTTTCAGTCATCGTTTTGCGACTGGCACAGATGCAAATTTTTAATAAATCGTTTTACGAAAACAAATTAAATTCATCGACGACGTATAAGGTCACGACCTCAAGCCCTCGTGGTGAAATTTACGATTCGGCAGGAAAACTGCTCGTTTCCAACAACGTGAAACAAGTGGTAGCCTTTACACGTAGCAATACCATGACTGCGGGAGAAATGAAAAAATTAGCCGCTAAATTGGCAACGCTGGTGAATTTGACTGAAACCAACGTCACCACACGTCAGAAAAAAGACTATTACCTAGCAGATTCAGATACTTACGCAGCGGTTGTCAAACGCCTACCAGATAAGGAAAAATACGATAACTATGGTAACAGTTTGTCGGAGTCAACTATTTATGCCAACGCTGTTAATGCGGTGACTGACGATGAGATTAACTATTCTGAAGATGAGTTGAAATTGGTTTATATCTTTAACCAGATGAATTCAGCTTCAACCTTTAGTACGGTGCATTTGACGACTGGGGATTTGACAGAAGAGCAAATTGCCTACATCACCGCCAACCAATCAAAACTGTCAGGCATTTCTATTGCGACAGACTGGGACCGTCAAGCGTCAAACAGTTCTTTGGTGACTGTTATCGGAACAGTGTCATCGAAAAAATCAGGTCTGCCAGCCGAAAAAGTTGAAGAATATCTTGCCAAAGGTTACGCCCTTGATGACCGTGTCGGAACCTCTTACTTGGAAAAAGAATACGAAGAATACCTTCAAGGGACTCACACCGTTCGTGAAATCAAAACCGATAAAAACGGTAACGTGGCTTCTGACAAAGTCCTCAGTGAAGGCAAATCAGGTCAAAACCTCAAATTGACCATTAACGCAGATTTCCAAGCAGGTGTGGAAAACATTCTCCAACAATACTATGGAGCAGATATCACCAGTGGTTATGCGACGTATTCTGAAGGGGCTTATGCCGTTGCCCTCAATCCTAAGACAGGTGCGGTCTTGGCTATGGCAGGTCTATCGCATGATGTTGGTTCAACCACAACGCAACTAGATGCCCTTGGTACCATCAATGACATCTTTGTACCAGGGTCAGTTGTCAAGGCAGCAACCCTAACAGCTGGCTGGAAATCAAACGTCATTTCTGGTAACCAAGTCTTGACTGACCAACCAATTAATATCGCTGGTTCGCCATCAATCAAGTCATGGTTTACCGATTACGGTTCACGAAACATCACAGCCGTGCAAGCCTTGGAATACTCTTCAAATACCTACATGGTACAAGTCGCCCTCAAGATGATGGGACAAGAATACCATTCAGGAATGGCCTTATCAACTTCTGGTATGAAAAAAGCCATGGAAGAATTGCGTGCCACTTACGCTGAATACGGTATGGGAACAAGTACAGGCATTGACCTACCAGAAAATACAACAGGTTACCTGTCTAAAGAATACTCTGCGGGTAATGTCTTGACAGAAGCCTTTGGACAGTATGACTCATACACCCCAATGCAATTGGCCCAATACGCAGCAACTGTAGCCAACGGTGGTAGCCGTATTGCCCCACACCTTGTCGAAGGCATTTACGAAAGTGACGGCAAGGGTGGTCTAGGTACCTTGACCAAGACCATTGAAAGCAAGGTGCTTAATAAAGTTGATATCTCATCAGAAGATATGGACTTGATTCACCAAGGGTTCTATCAAGTGGTAAATGGTACTGATGCTTTTGCCACAGGTTCTCACATGAGAAGCTCAACCGTAACCATCGCTGGTAAAACGGGTACCGCCGAAACCTACGCTGTCGATGCTTCAGGTAATGCGGTAACCACTGTTAACTTGAGCGTTCTCGCTTACGATTACTCAGAAACCGATGATTCTCACATCGCCGTTGCCGTGATTATTCCGCATTTGACGAGTGAAGACAATCACACCAACCAAGTCATTGCGCGTGATATCATCAACTTATACATGTCAACTTATGTCAATAAATAAGAATTGGGCGAGTCGATTGAAAACAAGGTCGGCTCGTCCCTTTGTTACAAAGGAGGAAAAAGATGCTCTACCCAACCCCCATCGCAAAACTCATTGATAGTTTTACCAAATTGCCAGGCATTGGGATTAAGACAGCGACACGACTTGCTTTTCATACCATTGGCATGTCAGACGAAGACGTCAACGAATTTGCCAAAAACCTACTAGCAGCCAAGCGTGAACTGACTTACTGCTCAGTTTGTG
Organism: Streptococcus sp. UBA632; assembly: GCF_002300045.1. NCBI lineage: Bacteria > Bacillati > Bacillota > Bacilli > Lactobacillales > Streptococcaceae > Streptococcus > Streptococcus sp. UBA632. Next base: position 22,521 of record NZ_DBPA01000023.1, read on the forward strand.
GTAACTTAACAGACGAGGACCCTTGCAATATCTGCACGGATGAAACCCGCGACCGCTCAGTGATTTTAGTGGTTGAAGATTCTAAGGATGTGTCTGCTATGGAGAAAATTCAAGAATACCATGGCTTGTACCATGTCTTGCACGGCTTGATTTCTCCTATGAATGGCGTTGGACCAGACGACATCAATTTGAAGCCCTTGATTACGCGCCTTATGGATAGTGAGGTCAGCGAGGTGATTATCGCAACCAATGCCACCGCAGATGGTGAGGCGACCGCGATGTATATCTCACGCGTCTTAAAACCAGCTGGCCTTAAGGTAACCCGCCTAGCACGAGGACTTGCTGTTGGTTCTGATATCGAATACGCTGACGAAGTGACCCTGCTGCGTGCTATTGAAAACCGTACAGAATTATAACCCCAAAGCAACTTTTACATAAAGTTGCTTTTTTCTATCACGTGAGGTCAAGTGGTGTTTGAAAGGGTGCTGCTTTTGTGGTATGATAGGTAGGAAATTGTAATAGAAAAGGAATGGAACATGAGCGAGGCTAGAATTGCTCAAGATGTTCTGGTAATGAAAGGTATGTCAAAAGAAACGCTTGTTTTACTTTATGGTGGACGTTCTGCAGAGCGCGAAGTGTCTGTTTTATCAGCTGAAAGCGTCATGCGTGCAATTAACTACGATAAATTCTTTGTGAAAACGTATTTCATCACACAAACAGGGGATTTTGTTAAAACACAAGAATTTTCAAGCAAACCGACTGACGCTGAAAAATTGATGACCAACGACACCATCGTTGACAGTCAAAAAATCAAGCCAAGCGATATTTACGAGCCAGGGGCAGTTGTTTTCCCAGTGCTTCACGGGCCAATGGGCGAAGATGGTTCGGTTCAAGGTTTCCTTGAAGTCCTCAGAATGCCTTACGTTGGAACAAATATCTTGTCATCAAGTGTGGCAATGGATAAAATCTCAACCAAGCATATTTTGGAAACAGCAGGCGTGCCACAAGTGGCTTATGTGACTTACATTGAAGGGGCTGACCTCGACAAAGCTATCGTAGATGTCAATGCAAACTTGACTTACCCTGTTTTTGTCAAACCAGCCAACATGGGCTCTTCAGTAGGGATTTCAAAAGCTGATGACGAAGCTTCACTTCGCTCTGCTATTGACCTCGCCTTGAAATACGACAGCCGTATCCTTATCGAGCAAGGGGTCAATGCGCGTGAGATTGAAGTCGGTATTTTAGGAAATGGCGATGTGAAAACAACCCTACCAGGTGAAGTGGTCAAAGATGTTGCCTTTTATGACTACGATGCCAAATACATCGACAACAAAATCACCATGGACATCCCAGCTCACATCGCTCCTGAAATTACGGAAGAAATGCGTGGCTACGCAGCAACAGCCTTTCGTGCCATTGGTGGCTGTGGTTTGTCACGTTGCGATTTCTTCTTAACAGAAGACGGCCACGTTTACCTCAACGAACTAAACACCATGCCAGGTTTCACCCAATGGTCAATGTACCCACTGCTTTGGGAAAACATGGGACTTCCATACTCTGATTTGATTGAGCAATTGGTAGAACTCGCTAAAGAAATGTTTGACAAACGCGAAAGCCATTTGATTTAAGACGAAAAAGCACCCTCGAGGTGTTTTTTTGTGCACAAAATAACCTCAGAGATGGGATAACTCTCTGAGGTTGTTTATTAAGGTAAGTTGGCGAGTTTGCGCAATTCTGGAATCGTCTGCAAACGTGGAATCACTAACATGGTAATGATAATACGTAGTGGTATTTCAAAGATTTTCAACCAACGCCCTGACAAGTACTGCGCCCAGAAAGGAACACCAAAGTAAATCTGAATGAGGAGTGGGGTGAAAATAAAGGTCCCGATTAACATAATCACGACAGTCGCTAGCGTCACATGAAGCCAGTCTTTTTTACTTGACCAACTTAGAGGCTTTTCATAAAAGAAATAACCGTAGAAAAAGCCTTGGACGGCTTCCATCAAGGTCCACCAAATGATGAAATTACCAGCACCGCTCGATAAGTTATCCACCACATCGAGAATACCTAGACTGATAAATGCCCAAAAAGGACCTGCGATCATTCCGATAATCGTGTTGACAATAAAGGTCAAACTAATCACCAATTGTTGTGGGATAATCGGAATAGAGAACTTACTAACGATGAAAGCAAGGGCAATAAGCATTGCCAAGCTAACCAGTCGCTTAGGGGTTAATGGGGGTGTTTTACAAATAGAATGCATTTTGGCTCCTTTAATCAAAAGTAGAGCTGTTAAAATTAACAGCGGATGCAATGGCTCACCGCGCAAATTGCTTCGTTGTGTGACAACATCCCATTCACACACACTTAACGCGAACCATTTACTCTGTGCAAAAAAACTTTGCAACTACAATTGTACCATAAAAGTCCAACGAGAAGAGGGATTTTATGATATAATGAAAAGGTTAATAATAGATTTTTTATGAAGGATTCAAAATGAAATTAACATTGCATGAAGTGGCCAAAGTTGTTGGCGCTAAAAATACGATCTCAGAGTTTGATGACGTTCCCCTGCACCAAATCGAATTTGATAGTCGCAAGATTCAAAAAGGGGACTTGTTTTTGCCTTTGAAGGGTGCACGTGATGGGCATGATTTTATTGAAACGGCTTTTGAAAATGGTGCCGTTGCAACCTTTTCAGAACGCGAATTGAGCCACCACCCCTATCTTTTGGTGGACGATTGTTTGGAGGCCTTCCAACGCCTAGCCCAATACTACCTTGAAAAACAACGTGTTGACGTGATTGCCGTGACAGGCTCAAACGGAAAAACAACCACAAAAGACATGATTGCTGCGGTTTTATCAACAGAATACAAGACTTATAAAACACAAGGCAACTACAATAACGAAATTGGTTTGCCATATACAGCGCTTCATATGCCAGATGATACGGAGAAAATTGTCCTTGAAATGGGGCAAGATCATATGGGTGACATTCATCTGTTGTCAGAACTTGCAAAACCACATATCGGTGTGGTGACTTTGATTGGTGAAGCTCATTTGGAATTTTTCGGTAGTCGTGAGAAAATCGCAGAAGGTAAATTGCAAATTGTTGATGGCATGGATTCAGATGGCATTTTGATTGCGCCAGCTGACACAATCGTTGATCCTTATTTACCTGAAAGCCAAATGGTTATTCGTTTTGGTGACGGCGCAGAAATTTTTGTGAAAGATTTGCAAGAAAGTAAGGAATCGTTGACCTTTACGACAAATGTGATTGACCGTCCAATTACCCTACCTGTGCCTGGAAAATACAATGCGACTAATGCCATGGTGGCAGCTTATGTTGGTAAATTATTAGCCATTTCTGATGACGATATTGTCGAGGCTCTTGAGACAATCGAATTAACGCGTAATCGTACGGAATGGAAAAAAGCAGCCAATGGTGCTGATATTTTGTCAGATGTTTACAATGCTAATCCAACGGCAATGCGCTTAATTTTAGAGACATTTTCTAAAATTCCTGCCAATGAGGGTGGTAAAAAAATCGCTGTGCTTGCTGACATGAAAGAATTGGGTGAGCAATCTGTTGAGCTTCATAAACGCATGATTATGAGCTTGTCACCTGAAACATTAGATACACTCATTTTCTATGGGGAAGATATTGCCGAGTTGGCACAACTTGCTAGTCAAATGTTCCCAATTGGAAAAGTTTATTATTTCAAGAAAACAGCTGACGAGGATCAATTTGATGCCATGCTTGAAACTGTCCAAAAAGTATTGCAACCAGCTGACCAAATCTTGTTGAAAGGTAGCAACTCAATGCAGTTAGCTAAAGTTGTTGAAGCACTGGAGGAATAGATTACTGTGGAGATGTTAAGGTTAAAGGAAGTATTTAGGACTGAAGAGTCATTTGCAAGGTTTCTTTATCGAGCCTTGTATTTTCTTGAGTTTTGTTTGCTATTTCTAGCTTGGTTCTTGAAACGTTATCCGTTTCCTCTACCGTTTTTCTTATTGATGTCAAGTCTTGCCATTATTGGCGGATTTGCCATGTATTTGTGGAGTTTTTGGCGTTCAGGTTGGTCGATAGAGAAGATTTTAGCAGGGATTTTTGCACTAGCTTTTTTGATTTTATTACCAATGTCTAATTATCTGGAAACAAACGTTGATGATTTGTCCATGGTTACCTTGTTTTTGTTATCAGCGAGTGTTGATAAGGACGATGAGCGGTTGATGACAGCAATTTTCTACTTCAAGCTGATTGTAGCAATCTTAGTGCTCTTTGCTTACAATAGTCATATTATTTCTGATATGACCATGTATCGAGCTGACAAAGATTTGATTAGGCATTCTTATGGTTTTATGCACCCAAATTCTTTGGGAATGTATCTGGTTGGTTTGTTGTTTGATTTTTCCTTGGTTAGAAAGAGCCGTAAAGCTAGAGCAGGACTGGTCATGTTGCTTGTTTCCTTATTGATTTTTGCGATTACCGACTCAAGGACAACATTTTTAATTGCTGGGGTCATCATTCTTTGCTATTTTTTGAAACCATTATTACTAAAGTATCAGGTTTCTGGTTCTGTGATTATTCCACTGGTGATTGTGATGTTTGGTTTGGGGCTAGGGCTTCCATACTTCTACAATGGTGATAGTACCATTTATGCAACATTGAATCATTGGTTTTCAGGAAGATTGAATATCGGACACACGTATTTGCAAGCATTCGGTGTTGATTGGTTGCCACGAAATATTCCAACTTTTACCGAAATAAATGGGCATCCGATGTACGATGATAGTTTTTATATTGATTCATTGTTACGTCAGGGAATTTTCCTATTTCTACTGTATCCCATTTTTCTCATTGTACAGTTGAGAGGGAAAAAACTGACATTATTCCATACGATGCTCTTTTTGATAACTTTCTTTATCAATATCATGGAGCACTATGGTGGCAGTCTTTGTATGTGTAGTATTCTCTTAATCAATTATTTTGCGGTTTCTGAGGAGAACACCGTGGGGAAATATTGAAATAGAGCCCACTTTTCGTTATAATAATAGAGTTATGAGTCCCATGACTCTATTTTTTGTATGGCAGAAAAGGAGTGGACCAATGTAGTCACTAAAGATTAGGTGATACGTTTATATAAAGAAGATAATTAAGATTAATAAGGAAATAAAATGACAATTCAAGATGACATTAAAAAACGTCGTACGTTTGCCATCATCAGTCACCCAGATGCTGGTAAAACGACGATTACAGAACAATTGCTTTACTTTGGTGGTGAGATTCGCGAGGCGGGTACTGTCAAAGGGAAAAAAACAGGAAATTTCGCCAAATCAGACTGGATGGATATTGAAAAACAACGTGGGATTTCAGTAACTTCATCAGTAATGCAATTTGATTATGCAGACAAACGCGTGAATATCCTAGACACCCCAGGGCACGAGGACTTTTCAGAAGACACCTACCGTACCTTGATGGCGGTAGATGCTGCGGTAATGGTGGTTGACTCAGCCAAAGGTATCGAAGCACAAACCAAAAAATTATTTGAAGTTGTCAAACACCGCAATATCCCTGTTTTCACCTTCATCAACAAATTGGACCGTGATGGACGTGAACCCCTTGATTTGCTAGAAGAATTGGAAGAAGTGCTTGGCATTGCCAGCTACCCAATGAACTGGCCAATTGGTATGGGAAAATCTTTTGAAGGGCTTTATGATTTGTACAACCAACGCTTAGAACTCTACAAAGGTGACGAGCGTTTTGCAGACCTAGCAGATGGTGACAAACTCTTTGCCAACAACCCCTTCTACCAACAAGTTTTAGAAGACGTTGAATTGCTAGAAGAAGCAGGAAATGAATTTTCTGAAGAAGCTATCTTGTCAGGTGACTTGACGCCTGTATTCTTTGGTTCTGCCTTGACGAACTTTGGGGTGCAAACCTTCCTAGATACCTTCTTGAAATTCGCTCCAGAACCACACGGCCACAAGACCACAGATGGCACGGTCATCGACCCTTACGACAAAGATTTTTCAGGGTTTGTCTTTAAAATCCAAGCCAACATGGACCCACGCCACCGTGACCGCATCGCCTTTGTCCGCATCGTTTCAGGTGAATTTGAACGCGGCATGAGTGTCAATCTAGCCCGTACGAAAAAATCAGTGAAACTCTCAAACGTCACACAGTTCATGGCCGAATCACGTGAAAATGTTGAAAATGCTGTCGCCGGTGATATTATCGGGGTTTACGATACAGGAACTTACCAAGTCGGTGATACCCTAACTGTCGGTAAAAACAAATTTGAATTTGAACCCCTCCCAACCTTCACCCCTGAATTGTTCATGAAAGTGGCTGCCAAAAATGTCATGAAACAAAAATCCTTCCATAAAGGGATTGAACAATTGGTGCAAGAAGGGGCTATCCAGCTGTACAAAAACTACCAAACAGGCGAGTACATGCTTGGTGCCGTTGGTCAGTTGCAGTTTGAAGTTTTCAAACACCGCATGGAGAATGAATACAATGCCGAAGTGGTCATGACCTCAATGGGTAAAAAGACTGTCCGCTGGATTAAACCAGAAGACCTTGATGAACGCATGTCATCAAGCCGCAACATCTTGGCAAAAGACCGCTTTGACCAACCCGTTTTCCTTTTTGAAAACGACTTTGCTTTGCGTTGGTTTGCGGATAAATACCCAGACGTTGACCTCGAAGAAAAAATGTAATAAAACCAAAGAGAAAGGCTGACACAGACGCTTTTCTCTTCTTTTTATGCCCTTATAAATCTTCAAAAAGTGAGAAAAGTAAAATTATGATGGGAATGACCATGTTTTCTATCTTTTTGATTAGGAATATGGTACACTAGATGAGTTGTTAGATAACGACAGTAAAGTTTAATAAGGCAGCTTCGCACTGTCTTTTAGAAAAGAGAACATTTTGAAATTTACAGAACTTCATTTATCAGAAAACATTCTTAAAGCGGTGGAAAAAGCAGGTTTTGAAAAACCATCACCAATCCAAGAATTAACCATTCCTTTAGCCTTAGAAGGCAAGGATGTTATTGGACAAGCCCAAACAGGTACCGGAAAAACAGCAGCTTTTGGCTTGCCAACACTAGACAAAATCGACACCAGTCGCCACGTTGTTCAAGCCCTCGTTATTGCCCCAACGCGTGAATTAGCCGTCCAAGGACAAGAAGAATTATTCCGTTTTGGTCGTGAAAAAGGGGTCAAAGTTCGCTCTGTTTACGGTGGCTCAAGCATTGAAAAACAAATCAAAGCCCTTCGCTCAGGTGCCCACATCGTTGTCGGAACACCAGGACGCTTGCTTGACTTGATTAAACGCAAAGCCTTGAAATTAGACCACGTGGAAACCCTTATCCTTGATGAAGCAGACGAAATGCTCAACATGGGCTTCCTTGAAGATATTGAAGCGATTATCAGCCGTGTGCCTGAGAACCGTCAAACCCTCCTCTTCTCAGCAACCATGCCAGAAGCCATCAAACGCATCGGTGTCAAATTTATGTATGACCCAGAACATGTACGCGTGGCAGCCAAAGAATTAACCACTGACTTGGTGGACCAATACTATATCCGTGTTAAAGAACAAGAAAAATTTGACACCATGACACGTTTAATCGACGTGGAACGCCCAGAATTAGCCATCGTCTTTGGCCGTACCAAACGCCGCGTGGACGAATTAACCCGTGGCTTGAAATTGCGTGGCTATCGTGCCGAAGGCATTCACGGTGACCTTGACCAAGGCAAACGCCTCCGTGTCCTTCGTGATTTTAAAAATGATAACATCGACATCTTGGTAGCGACAGATGTTGCGGCGCGTGGGCTTGACATCTCAGGTGTGACCCACGTTTACAACTATGATATTCCGCAAGACCCTGAAAGCTACGTTCACCGTATCGGTCGTACAGGTCGTGCTGGTAAACACGGTCAGTCTGTCACATTTGTGGCACCAAATGAAATGGGTTACTTGTCAATCATCGAAAAATTAACCAAGAAACGCATGAAAGGCTTGAAACCAGCGACAGCAGAAGAAGCTTTCAAAGCTAAGAAAAAAGTGGCTCTTAAGAAAATCGAGCGTGATTTTGCAGATGAAACCGTTCGTGCAAGCTTTGACAAATTCAAAGGCGACGCTATCAAGCTAGCAGCTGAATTCACCCCTGAAGAATTGGCGCTTTATATTCTTAGCTTGACTGTGAAAGACCCTGAAAGCTTGCCAAAAATTGAAATTGCGCGTGAAAAACCATTGCCATTCAAACCATCAGGTGCTCACAACAATGACCGCAAAGGTGGACGTGGTCGCGACAATCGTCGTGGTAACCGCTCTGACAGACGCCGTGATAACCGCGACAACCACTACGAATTCAAACGCACCTCTTCTAAAAATAAGCGTGACTTCCAAAGCAAAGACAACAAACGTCCTCATCGCACATCAAGTGAGAAAAAAGCAGGCTTTGTTATTCGCAATAAAGGGGAACGTTGACCAAAATTTTATCAAAAAAGACTTTGTTTCATGAAACGAAGTCCTTTTTTGTGTAAAAAATAGCAGAAAAAGATAGATGTTAGTGAATATTTTTCAGAAAGTTTCACATAAACTATTTGTAAAATTCTTGTAAAGTTACTGCAAAAAACTCTGAGTTCTTTTGTTTGATAAATCTAATGTTTAAGATTTATAATGTATTTTAGAATAAGTTAGAAGATATTTTTGGTTGTTTTTTAGTTCTTGTTTTTGTCTCTTTGTATTAAAAAAAATAAAAAATTCTGAAAACTATAAGAAAAAACACTGCATGGGTTAAGAAAAAAGTTGATTTTTTTACGTTTTAAGTAAAGTAAAAGATATAAAATGAGAATTAAACATCAATTTTAATCATAATTAACTTATTTTTGTTTATAAAAAATTCTGATAATTTTAAAAATATGAATTTGCAAAAACATTGCTTTTGTAATATTTAAAGGAGGTGCTACCTTGTAGAGATGTGTTGCATAGGAGTAAAATGTATAATTATTTAGGTTGAATTGTATAAAAATGATACAACGATTTCTTTGTATCAAGAAAAAGAAAAGAAACAGTTTTAATATTATGGAGGTTACAATGAATAAACCTAAGCAATCCAAATCAAGTTTTAATTGATACAAATCACGTCAACGTTTTTCAATTAGAAAGTACCATTTTGGTGCTGCTAGCGTCTTGCTAGGTGCAGCACTTGTATTAGGTGGTGGGCAAGTAGCAGCCGACGAACCTAGTGCTTCTAACGACATCAAAGTAGTTGTTACTCAGACAGCTGACGAGGATGCTCCTACAAAAGCGCAAGAAGGGACAAAAGAGTCAATCACAACACCAGCTACTGAAGTAAGTGCAACGGAAAGCAAAACAGAAGAAGTTACTCCAGAAGGCACAAGCAGCTCTACTGCAACAGAAACAACGGATAGCTCAGTTGTCGCATCTGCTGACACAACAGAAGAAACAACACCATCTGTTTAAGAAAGCAAAACCGAAGCTTCTAGCGATGTAACAGAAGAAAGCACAGCTGAAAGCAAAACAGAAACTTCAGAAGACAAAGCAGAAGAAGTAGCTCCAACAACAGCCACAACAACTTCTGCAACAGAAACAACTGAAAAAGAAGTGACACCAACTATTGAGACAACTCCAGAGCTGACAACTACAGTCGCAATGCCTGCTAGTGAAACAAGTCAAGAAACAACACCAAAAATCACAGACCTAACACCTGATGAAATCAAAGTGTTGACAACGTCACAATTAGCTAAAATGGACCTTTCAAACACCATTTTGGCATCATTGACTTTTGAACAAAGCAAGGCACTTACCCTTAACAAAGACTATCAACGCTTAGGCTCAGGCGGAAGCGTTAGCGAATCAGGCGACCGCTTCTTTGCTAATGTCCAAGGTGGTACACCAGTCAACAACGTCAACACCTTCCGTCCAAGCGTGACCTACGAATCTAACCAAGCGGTCTCTGACTTTGTCAATGGTACAGACATCCAGCTTGCTACTCCAACAACTGGTGAACACAGTTCTCAAACAATAAGTGGCTCTCTATGGCATGATGGAGGGGTTATCAATACTTATGATAAAGCAGCTGCCGAATCAGATCAAAACTTTGGTTGGAAACCAATCGGCAACTATGTTCAAGTCGGAACGAACTTCTGGGGAGATAAAGACAACAGTATTGTACGTCCTGAGAAAGATCAAAATTACATCATCCTTGGTAAATACCAATCAGGCAAAAATAATCAGCTGGTTGATGGTTATGAAGGGGTTTACCAAGATATCACAGTCGCTCCTGGTGGTGAATTTGTCTTTAAAACAATTGCTACTTTAGCTGGCAGTGGAACTACTTATCAAACTTCAGAAACATCACAATTTGGGGTGACTATTGTTGCTCTTGATAAAGATGGTAAAGAAACAGAGACAGTTCTCTTCACCAAAACAGATGGGTATAAATTTGATTTCCTAGACGGTAAGTATAGTGTAATGGTGAACGTCCCAACGACTGTTAATAAGATCCGTGTTAAGATTACCCCAGGTAAAAGTAGTGCATTTAACACGTCTTATAATAGTGTCGATACCTATGGTCTAGCTCTTGTCAGTGCCAAAGATTGGGTTGGTTCAGCTATTACTTCTGATTATAACAGTGCTGAGACAAACAAGTATGCTATCGCTGGTGATACGGTAGTCTTTGATAACATCGGTATCGAAAATGATGGACAGTTGAAAGCTAATGTAACCTATACGGTTAATAGCGAAGGTATGACAGGAATCACCTTAAAACCAACAACAGATGGCAGCTCTAGTTCAACGTCATTAGCCAGCAAAAATAATACATCAGTTTCGATTACAGAAACCGTAATTTCCTTGTGTGTTTGACAG
>NZ_DBPA01000003.1:0-3569 GCF_002300045.1 Streptococcus sp. UBA632
CAGGTTGTCATGCACCAACTGATATCAAAAGAAGACACCAAGGTGATTGTGGATTGGTTGCAGGAGCGTGTTTTAGCCTTTTATTTGAAATCAAACAACGGCCTTTTTGCCTCAGACAATTCAAAGAAGCGGCTTGTCCTATCATGCGCCAATACGCCATGCGTAAGGGAAAAACAGCAGCAGAGGTGAAAGATTTGGAAGCAGAGGATACTTTGTACGGCCTGGTTTATGGGGATGAATTGTATTGCGATGATGTCAATAAGGTGAGTTTTATTCTCAAGACGTATCAAGACCATTTGGATTCTGTCCTAGTTTTTCCAAATCTCAAAGCAGGGACTTGGAGTGGCCGTGGGGAAACGGCATTATTTGGCGACCTAGGTGTCAAAGATATTACCAAGGCCCATGCCATTGACGTGCTTTTAAAGTATCTGCAAGCGGACAAACAAGACACCATTGCCTTTGGCGATGCTAAGGTGGCTATTCCTATGCTTGATTATTGCGAGATTGGGGTTGCCATGGGAAATGGAGGTCCTGACAGTCTAGCCATGGCCAATATGGTCACCGATGACGTGGAAGAAGATGGTTTGTTTAATGCTTTTAAAGCATTAAAGTAAATTGAGTAAAAAGAGGATATCGTAGAATAGTACCAAGAAAACGGTTTATAATAGTAGTTTTTACCAACCGCGATCGTTATAATACTATTGAAAACATAGCAATAAGGAGAATCGTTATGTTACACAAAACCTTAAAACCATTTCCAGAACATTTCTTGTGGGGTGCATCAACATCTGCTTACCAAGTAGAAGGAGCAGCCTTAGAAGACGGCAAAGGGCCTTCGTGCCAAGACGTGAAAGACATTCCTGCAGGAACAGCAGACTTGTCGGTATCTGTTGACCATTACCACCACTACAAAGAAGACATTGCCTTAATGGCAGAAATGGGCTTCAAATCTTACCGTTTCTCTATTTCATGGAGCCGTGTCTTGCCAAAAGGTGTTGGTGAAGTGAATCCAAAAGGAATCGCCTTTTACAATGATTTGATTAACGAATGTTTGAAATATGACATTGAACCTATCGTGACTATGTTCCACTTTGATATGCCAGCAGCTCTTGATGAACGCGGTTCTTGGTCAACGCATGAATCAGTTGATTGGTTTGCAGAATACGCTCGTGTCTTATTTGAAAACTTTGGTGACCGTGTTAAATATTGGCTGACCATCAACGAACAAAATATGCTAACCTTGGTGGGTCCTGTCATCGGAACCCTCCACATTCCAGAAGGAACAACAAATGTAACCAAAGAAGTTTACCAACAAAACCATCACCAATTGGTTGCGCAAGCCAAAGCCATGCAAATTTGTCACGAAATGTTGCCTGAGGCTAAAATTGGTCCTGCTCCAAATATCTCACTTGTTTATGCGGCATCATCAAAACCAGAAGATGTTTTGGCATCACAAAACTTTAACGCTATCCGTAACTGGCTTTATTTAGATGCTGCGGTTTACGGTGTTTACAACAACTTGGTTTGGGCTTATTTGGAAGAACAAGATGCTACACCAGTTGTTACCGAAGAAGACTTGGCTATCATGAAGGCTGCAAAACCTGATTTCATCGGATTTAACTACTACAATACAGCAACCGTGGCTGCTTCTGATGGAACAGAAAGCCTAAACCCATCAGCTGACCAACAAACAGCTCGTGGAGAAGCTGGTTTCTACCGTGGCGTTGACAATCCAAACCTACCAAAAACCGAATTTGGCTGGGAAATTGACCCAATTGGTTTCCGTGCAACTGTTCGTGAAATGTACAGCCGTTACCGCCTCCCACTTCTCGTAACTGAAAACGGACTAGGAGCATACGATACCCTAACAGAAGATGGCAAAGTTCATGACCAATACCGTATCAATTACTTGCGCGCCCACATCGAACAAATTCAATTGGCTATTACTGACGGCGTGGATATGCTTGGGTACAACCCATGGTCTGCCATTGACTTGATTTCAACTCACGAAGGCATTCGTAAACGTTACGGCTTTATCTATGTGGATCGTACAGACGAAGAAATCGGTACCCTCAAACGTTACCGCAAAGATTCATTCTTCTGGTACAAGAAAGTCATCGCAACTAACGGACAATATTTGTCAGATTAATCAGATAGTTACAGGGAATTCTAATCATCCGATATAAACGAATAATGCAAATAAGCAAAGAAAAATAATTGACACAAAACGAACGCTATTGTAATATATTAATGGAAGGGTAAGTTTTTACCCAGCGATGCTCTTTGATCCATTCTTGAAAAGAGTCATAGGAAGGTCACTATTTATGAAAATGTTTCTGTGTTCCTTGCTTTAGATGAGGGATAGGGAAACCATGGAGAAACCATTATGTATAACGAAATGCCTGTATTTGACTACGAAGACATTCAATTGATTCCTAATAAGTGTATTATTAAGAGTCGTTCAGAAGCTGATACTCATGTGACCTTGGGACGCCACACCTTTAAACTCCCTGTGGTACCTGCTAATATGCAAACCACCATTGATGAAGATATTGCAGAAAGTTTAGCAAAAGATGGGTATTTCTACATCATGCACCGTTTTGACGAAGACTCTCGCAAACCATTTGTGAAACGCATGCATGACCAAGGCTTGATTGCTTCGATTTCAGTGGGTGTTAAAGATTACGAATATGACTTTGTCACAAGCTTAAAAGAGGACGCACCAGAGTTTATTACGATTGACGTTGCTCATGGGCATTCTGATAGCGTGATTAACATGATTAAGCACATCAAGAAAGAATTGCCTGACACCTTTGTTATTGCCGGAAATGTTGGTACGCCTGAAGCCGTTCGTGAGTTGGAAAATGCGGGTGCAGATGCGACAAAAGTCGGTATCGGTCCTGGTAAAGTCTGCATCACAAAAGTAAAAACTGGTTTTGGTACTGGCGGATGGCAATTGGCATCTTTGCGCTGGTGTGCGAAAGCCGCTCAAAAACCTATTATCGCAGATGGTGGTGTGAGAACACACGGTGATATTGCCAAATCAATCCGTTTTGGTGCTACAATGGTTATGATTGGTTCACTTTTTGCAGGGCATTTGGAAAGTCCTGGAAAACTAGTTGAAGTGGATGGCGAACAGTATAAAGAATACTACGGTTCTGCTTCAGAATACCAAAAAGGTGAGCACAAAAACGTCGAAGGTAAGAAAATCCTTTTACCTGTCAAAGGTCATTTGAAAGACACCTTGCAAGAAATGCAAGAAGACCTTCAAAGTTCAATCTCTTATGCAGGTGGCCGTGACTTGCATAGCTTGACGCGCGTGGATTACGTGATTGTTAAAAATTCGATTTGGAATGGGGATTCCATTTAATCAGATGATAAAAGCAAAAAGGAGTAGGAGCTATTACTGCTATTCCTTTTTGTGTGTTTGAAAGCATATCATTCGCTCCCTTGGTCAAGAAATGGTATGCTGGTAGGAGATTATTGGATTAGAAAAGTCAGAAGGGAAATTGTCGCTATGAAACGATTATTAAGGGGATGGGTACGTTGGATCTTGATTCTAGTGCTTT
>NZ_DBPA01000003.1:3624-14227 GCF_002300045.1 Streptococcus sp. UBA632
ATGATGACTTACACGACCGACCGTTATCAAGTGAGCAATGTATCACGAGAAAATATTGAACAAAATGAAAAAAGTAAGGGTAATTTTGATTTTTCACAGGTAGCTGTTGTTTCTACCCAAGATGTGCTAGCAGCTCAGATGAGTGATCAAAAACTAAACGTCATTGGTGGCATTGCGATTCCAGATCTGGAAATGAATTTGCCCGTTTTTAAAGGCATTGACAATACCAACCTTTTATATGGTGCGGGAACCATGAAGGAAAATCAAACCATGGGAGAGGGGAATTATGCGCTTGCCAGCCACCATGTTTTTGACCAAGTCAATAGCGATCACCTGCTCTTTTCACCACTAGAAAGAGCGGAAGTGGGGCAGAAAGTCTATCTGACAGACAAGGCTTATATCTACACTTACACAATTACTAGCAAGGAAGTTGTGGCTCCGACAGATGTTGAAGTCATTGAGGATGTTCCTGATAAGACCTTACTGACCTTGGTGACGTGTGATGATTTGCAAGCGAGCAACCGTTTGATCGTGCAGACGACTTATGATGGCAAAACACCATACGACCAAGCACCATCTAAGGTTCAAAAAGCTTTTACCAAAAGCTACACGCAGTAGCCATTATTCGTTTTTTGACAGCTGAACCGTCTTGTGTTCGGCTGTTTTCCTTGTTAAAAATAGCAGTTCCTGAAATACTTTTTAAAAGTATGGTATAATGCTAGTTATTGAAAGTTTTTGGAGGTTAAGATTATCGCAATGAAAAACACAGATAAAGATAGCAGAGTTGTTCGTTTATTGAGTAAGAGCCGTCGTGGGTTGCTTCGAGGTATCTTTAGTCGAACGACCATTATTTCGGTTCTGTTAATCTTGCAACTGCTGTTTATCTTTGATTCTTACATTTGGTTAGACCAATCTCGGATTTGGGCGGATATTATTGGACGTATTTTGACTATTACAGCCGTTTTGTATTTGGTTAATAGTGAAATGGATGCTCTTTCTCGAGTGACTTGGCTGATTTTGATTATGATAGCACCACTATTAGGGTCGCTTTTCTTGATTTACACCAAGCTAGACTGGGGTTATAGAGACTTGAAGCAACGGATGGGACAACGCGTGGATGAGAGTGTGCAATACCTGCCACATCATCCCGAAATTGTGAGAACCTTGAAAAAGGATACCTCAACAACCTATCATCTTGTTCAATATTTCAGTCGTAGCCGTGGCAATTTTCCTGTTTACCAAAATACCGACGTCACTTATTTTCCGACAGGTGAGGATTTCTTTAAAGAATTAAAAAAACAACTCCTTAAAGCCGAACACTACATTTTCATGGAGTTTTTCATCATCGCTGAAGGGGAGATGTGGGGAGAAATCCTAAGTATTCTTGAAGATAAGGTCAAGCAAGGCGTTGAGGTTAGGGTTTTGTATGACGGCATGATTGAATTATCAACCTTATCACCTGACTACACCCAACGTCTTGAAAAAATTGGAATTAAAGCCAAAGTTTTTTCACCTATTTCACCTTTCATTTCGACTTATTACAATTACCGTGACCACCGTAAAAATATTGTCATTGATGGGCAAGTTGCCTTTACAGGTGGGGTGAATTTGGCTGATGAATACATTAACAAAATCGAGCGTTTTGGTCACTGGAAAGACACGGCCGTGATGATTGAAGGCGAAGCCGTCGATAGCTTTTTGGTCTTGTTCTTGCAAATGTGGTCTGTTACGGAAAGAGAATTGGTGGTGGAACCTTATTTGATGGAACACTCGCCAACTAGAACAGCCGATGGTTACGTGATTCCTTATGGTGATTCGCCTTTAGATACGGATAAAGTTGGGGAAAATGTGTATATCGATATCCTCAACCATGCTAGAGATTACGTGTATATCATGACGCCTTATTTGATTTTAGATAGCGAAATGGAACACGCCCTTTGTTTTGCGGCTGAGCGTGGAGTGGATGTGCGGATCATGATGCCTGGTGTCCCTGATAAACCGATTCCGTATGCTCTAGCTAAGACTTACTTTGGCAAATTGATGCGTTCTGGGGTTAAGATTTACCTCTACACGCCAGGCTTCTTGCACGCCAAGGTATTTGTCAGCGACCACATTAAAGCTGTTGTGGGAACCATTAACCTAGATTACCGCAGTCTTTACCATCACTTTGAATGCGCAACTTATATGTACCGAGTGGATGCCATTCGAGATATTTACGAAGATTTCACCATGACTTTGGAAGAATGTGAGCGTGTGACGCCTGAAACTCTAGCCAAACGCCCTGTTCATGAAAAAGTTGTGGGTATGTTGGTCAAAACCATTGCGCCGCTCCTATAAGATATGCTATACTAATCTTATGCGATGAGCCGAGTGAACTCGTTGTTAATGAGTTTATTTGCGCAGAGGAGGTCACTCTAACTTTTGTTAGAACGCAGGAGCGGACTTTGACAATTTGTGTGAACCATTTTGTCACATTCAAATGAATGCCTCAGCCCTCTTACCTATTTGGTGGGAGGGCTTTTTTGATAGCAAAAAAGCTAGGAGAGAACTCCTAACTTTCTAGTATCTATTAGCGTCTTTGCTTTTCAAGGACAGGAACGACTGCAGCGGTTAAAATAGCAGAGGCAATCATTTCTGCAATGGCATTGGTTCCAAAAACAGCTGCTAATAAGGCTTTTATGTCACCATTATACACATTTGAAAAGATAAAGAAAACGCCACCCAATACAAAGATAGTATTGGTCATTGAACCGACTGCTCCAGCTACTACCAGACCAGATCTACTGTGCCACCATTTGTAAACGTAATAAGGGGTGATACCGATTAAAATACGGGGCACCATAGCAATCACAAGTGAGGCAAGATTCCCATTTTCAACAAAGGGAGAAAAGAGGTAGCTTGTCGGCATCAGCGTGATGGTATTGACCGTCACACTGATAATCCCCATCAGACCACCTAAAATAGCACCAATACGCGAACCATACATGATAGAAGCCACGATAACAGGAATCTGAATCAGCGTGGGTTTAATTGGGACAGGCCACAGGTTAAACACCAAACTAGTCAAGAAATGAATAACGAGCATAATTGCAAAGAAAATGGCGATAACGGCAATATCCGATGCGGATTGTCTTTTTTTCATGGTTCCTCCTAAATCCAAAAGCCGAGAATAAATGCGTTGAGTCTTTGAAAAGACTTTAACCCATTATACAGGTTTGGGCTAGTGTTGACAAGTGTATCCGTTACCATTATTCGTGATTTTTACAAACTTTTAACACTGATTCAATAATTGTTTCCAAATCTGCCAAAGCCCCCTTACCGACATCACCGCAGGCCAGTCGCGTTGAACGAGGTTCGATTTTCTGATAACCTGCCTGAATAAGCTGCTCAATATTGCGTTTGGTCATGGGATTATTGTACATATTGGTATTCATAGCAGGTGCAATGAGTTTAGGCGTGTCAGCTGGCAAGGCTAAAGCTGTTGTGGTCACGATGTTATCTGCCATGCCATAAGAGAGTTTGGCGATGGTATTAGCAGAAGCAGGGGCAATCAAAAAGACATCCGCTTCCTTGGCTAAATCAATATGATTGATGGTTTGAGCATCTTCTTCCTTCATCACATCAAGGGCGACGGGATTTTTAGAAAGCACCTGCAAGGTTAAAGGGGTGATAAATTGAGTAGCAGCAGGTGTCATCAAAATCCGAACGTTCAAGCCTGCTTTAGTGAATTGATTGGTTAAATCAGCTGCTTTATAAGCGGCGATACTGCCTGAAACGGCTAATAATACAGTTTTAGTCATGTGTTACCCTTTCCAAAATCATCTCGGCAATTGCTTTCTTGGTCTTAGCGACAACCACGTCATCTTTCCCCACTAAATAAGCCAAGTGCTGATTATCATCTATTGTGGTGAGGTCATTTGCGACGATATAGTGGGCTTGATTGGTCGCTAAACTGCGTCTAGCAACAGCTAACAATTCCTCCTTTGGCACTCCCACCAAGAGTTTGAAGCCGATTAACATAATATCAGGATTCCATTGCTTGATTAGGGAAATCACCTTTGGTGTTTTTTTGAGAAAAAGCACTTGGTAATCTTGTTGAGAGGAAATTTTGGCACTTGTGTTGCTTTTATGAAGCAAATCTTTGACGGCTGGTGCTTTTTCCACTTCCTCAAGGTCCGTCATGTAAACAGGGGTGTAGTCAGATACCGCCATGCTATGGATGATAACATCATGCGTTTTCACTAAGGGTTCAAGTTCCGCGATTAAATCAGCCACCGTTTCGACCAAGACGATTTTGAGCTTGGAATGTTTCTTGGGTTTGACCGCTCTTTGTGTCGTCACCAATGTCACATCATGCCCTTGCGCCAAAAAGCACTCAGCAACTTCCTTGCCAAGAGTCCCAGTGGCATGATTGGTAATACCACGAACGGCATCAATATTTTCGGTGGTTCCACCAGATGTAATTAAAATCTTCATGTTCTCATTTTACACAAAAAAATTTTTTTCGTAAACGATTTACCATAAGCTAGAATAGGCTTGTTGCTGCCTTTCTAAAGTGAAACTCTCGAATAAAATGCGAACATTTATCAATAAAAAAACGTAATCATCAACGAACTAGAAAGCCAAGACATTGACCTGATCGTGCGCTCCTTGTCCAACCTAAACTCCCAACGAAAAAAACTTGAAGCTTTCACTTCAAGTTTTTGATCTTTTGTCACTTTTTAGATGAAAAGATTTTTCAAAAGCGTTTTCTTTATCTCTTTCAATTCATCGCACTTACGCTGATGAAGAGCGAT
This sequence comes from Streptococcus sp. UBA632, assembly GCF_002300045.1. NCBI lineage: Bacteria > Bacillati > Bacillota > Bacilli > Lactobacillales > Streptococcaceae > Streptococcus > Streptococcus sp. UBA632. The sequence goes on from NZ_DBPA01000003.1 coordinate 8,421, forward strand.
AATGTTATCTAGTTGTTTGAAGAATGAACCGATTTTGTTTTGTTCCTCAATTGCAGGGACACTTACTATAGCTTCTTTAATATCAGTAGAATTAATACTTTCAAATGTTGATCCAGTGCTATATCTAGTCCAATACCCGTCGGACTTCATTTTACCAAGATTTTGAAATATAAATTCATTACCTTTTATGGCAGCAACACCTCGACCAATAACCACGTCATAAGCTGTTTTACCAATATCTCCAACCGGTGCTCGGACACTTAGAATGAGATCATCTTTTTCAGCTTGTTTAGTAACTTGAGTTGTCCATACTCTCGGTAAAACACGACCATTTTTCATGTCAGCATTACCTTGCACAAGAATATAATCATTAGGATCATCAGTATAATTTTCTGAATTAGGAGACTGTCCCATCACTATTCGAACTTCGTCTCCCAACTTACGCTGTTCCCAAGCGTCAGTAAATTCTGGGAAACGAATTTCAGGGACAGTTTCACCTTTTTTCGGAAACATTTTCTGTAACATGGTTTTCTTGAGTTCTTTGGTCTGATCACACTTACGCTGATGAAGGGAGATTAAGGTGTCTAAATGAGCGAAAAAGGTACCGATTTGTTGTTGTTCGGGGAGGGAAGGTAGTAATAGGGGAAAATTTTCAACAGAACCTTTAGAAATATTTAACTGTGACATTCCTGCTCCATGCAGTTTAAAGTATCTCTGATGAGAATTAATATACGAAAATAGATAATTTGTCTGTTGTTTATTCTTTGGACGAATTAAGGCAACTCTCTGATTTAAAACATAGTAATTATCTTTTGGAATAATTGCTACTCTCCCAAGTAAATCTCCTTTTCCAACATCACTTAATACCATTACTAAATCATCGGTAAGTAATGTTTTATCTGCACTTTCAATATATTTTCCTGATGATTTCAGACCACCATCAATTGATATTGAATTTAAATTTATAAGTTCAAATTTTCCACTAGAACTCTGAGAATCCTCATATCCCTTCCCATTCTGATATATAGTTACCTCCCCCAACCTCCGCTGTTCCCAAGCGTCAGTGAACCCTTTAAACCTTATGTTTGGTATTTTGCTATCCATACACCCCTCCAGTTTCAGGAAAACGGCAGAAAACTGTCACGGTTCCGTGCTTCCCCAAGCTTTTCGCCTCAGATTGGGGATGTGTTCTCCATTATTTCGCAATAATAGCTCCATTATACACGCTTTTAGTGGCTTTGACTAGCCGTTTTCAGAAAAAACCTTCCCTTGGGAAGGTTTATATGTTACATAAATAATATTACGTTAATGCTATTGAATGGTATTCATCCGTAATCGCGTTTTCCTAGGCGCTTACCGATGAGAATACCCGCTACTTGTGTAAGCTTGTTGCTGCCTTTCTAAAGTAAAACCATCGAATAAAATACGAACATTTATAAAACTATGAATAAAAAACGTGCGTTTTTTATAAAATGTGATATAATAAAGCTATCACTTATAATTTAGAGGAGAATCTTGTGAAATCTGATATCGAAATTGCACAAAGTGTTGAACTAAAACCTATTACTGAAATTGTCGAAAAAGTTGGGATTACGTTCGACGATATTGAACTCTATGGTAAATACAAAGCGAAACTATCTTTTGATAAAATTGCAGCTGTTCAAAACAATAAACCTGGTAAGCTTGTCCTTGTGACAGCTATTAACCCGACACCTGCCGGTGAAGGAAAATCAACCATGTCCATTGGTCTAGCAGATGCCTTAAATAAAATTGGCAAGAAAACTATGATTGCCTTGCGTGAACCATCTCTTGGTCCTGTTATGGGGATTAAAGGGGGAGCAGCAGGTGGTGGTTATGCCCAAGTTCTTCCAATGGAAGACATTAACCTTCATTTTACTGGGGATATGCACGCCATTACAACAGCTAATAATGCCCTTTCAGCTATCATTGATAACCACCTTCACCAAGGTAATGAACTTGGTATTGACCAACGTCGTATTATCTGGAAGCGTGTGGTTGACCTTAATGACCGTGCCCTTCGTCATGTAACCATTGGTCTTGGTAGCCCAGTTAATGGTATTCCACGTGAGGACGGTTTTGATATCACTGTTGCGTCTGAAATCATGGCCATTTTGTGTCTGGCAACTGACATCAATGACTTGAAAGAACGACTTGCCAATATCGTGGTAGCTTACCGCTATGACCGTACACCTGTTTACGTTCGTGATTTGAAGGTTGAAGGTGCTTTGACGCTTATCCTTAAAGACGCTATTAAACCAAACCTTGTGCAAACCATTTATGGCACACCTGCCCTCGTTCATGGTGGACCATTTGCCAATATCGCACATGGATGTAACTCTGTTTTGGCAACAAGCACAGCACTTCGTCTAGCAGATTATACCATCACAGAAGCTGGATTTGGTGCAGATCTTGGGGCTGAAAAATTCCTTGATATTAAAACACCAAATCTTCCAACAACACCTGACGCCGTTGTGATTGTGGCCACTATTCGTGCTCTTAAAATGCATGGTGGCGTAGCGAAAACAGATTTAGCTGAAGAAAATGTCGATGCTGTTCGTGCTGGTTTTGCCAACCTTAAACGTCACGTGGAAAACGTTCGTAAATTTGGTATCCCTGCCGTTGTTGCTATCAATGAATTTGTAGCAGATACTGAAGCTGAAATTGCTGCTCTTAAAGAACTCTGTGCCGAAATCAACGTGCCTGTTGAATTGGCTAGCGTTTGGGCAAACGGTGCTGACGGTGGTATTGACCTTGCAAATGCCGTTGTTAATGCTGTTGAAAATGGCAATGCTGACTACAAACGCCTTTACTCAGACGACGATTCTCTTGAAGAAAAAATCACTAAAATCGTTACTGAAATTTACGGTGGTAACAAAGTTATCTTTGGCAAAAAAGCACAAACGCAATTGAAACAATTTGCCCAATTTGGCTGGGATAAATTGCCAGTATGTATGGCGAAAACACAATACAGTTTCTCTGACAACCCTACGCTTTTAGGGGCTCCAGAAGGCTTTGATATCACTATCCGCGAATTTGTACCGAAAACAGGTGCGGGGTTCATCGTTGCCTTGACAGGAGATGTGATGACCATGCCTGGTTTGCCTAAGAAACCAGCCGCTCTTAATATGGACGTGGCAGAAGACGGAACAGCTATCGGTTTGTTCTAATCTGTCAGATGACTGATTTAATGAGCATCTTGCAATAATTACAATAAATGTTACAATAAAACAACTGATCTACCCCATCACAGCCAATCGTGCCATGTGTGGGGTAGAAACATTTATATAGCTATGTAGTTAACCATTTAGCGAGGTAGAAGCAGTGAACAAAAGTGGTAAGTAAATAACAAAATCCTAGTTTAATGGGTTAGTTGTGAAAAGAAAAGGAGACGTGTATGAAATTATTAGAAGAACGCATTTTAAAAGATGGCGATGTTTTAGGTAAGGATATCTTAAAAGTTGACAGTTTTTTGACGCACCAAGTGGATTATGAGCTCATGCAAGAAATTGGAAAAGTTTTTGCAGAGGTTTATAAAGACGCTGGTATTACAAAAATTGTCACAATTGAAGCTTCTGGGATTGCTCCCGCGCTTTATACTGCTCAAGCCATGCAAGTTCCAATGATTTTTGCTAAAAAAGCGAAAAACATCACGATGACAGAAGGCATTTTAACGACTGAAGTTTATTCCTTCACTAAACAAGTGACAAGCACGGTTTCTATTGCGAGCAAGTTCTTGTCAGAAGATGACACGGTGCTTATTGTCGATGACTTCTTGGCAAATGGTCAAGCTGCAAAAGGCTTGTTAGATATTATCCAACAGGCTGGAGCTAAGGTGGCTGGTATTGGGATTGTGATTGAAAAATCATTCCAAACAGGGCGCCATTTGTTGGAAGAAGAGGGTGTGCCAGTGACATCTCTAGCACGTATCGAAGCTTTCTGTGATGGAAAGGTGATTTTCACGGAGGCCGATGCATAAGATGAACGAAGAAACACACTCACGCTCAGCGGTGTTGGGCTTACAACACCTATTAGCCATGTACGCTGGTTCAATCTTGGTGCCTATCATGATTTCTGGGGCACTGAATTATTCAGCGGAACAACTGACCTACCTCATCTCGACCGATATTTTCATGTGTGGGGTAGCGACTTTCTTTCAACTGCAATTGCGTAAGCATTTTGGGGTAGGTTTGCCCGTTGTTTTGGGATGTGCCTTCCAGTCAGTCGCACCTTTGTCTATTATCGGTGCAAACCAAGGCTCAGCTTATATGTTTGGTGCTTTGATTGCCTCAGGAATTTACGTTATGGTGATTGCTGGCATTTTCTCAAAAATCGCGGCTTTCTTCCCGCCAGTCGTGACAGGTTCGGTTATCACAACCATTGGTTTGACCTTGATTCCTGTTGCTATGGGAAATATGGGAGATAACATTGACTCGCCAACAGCACAGTCAATGATTTTAGCCTTGATAACCATCGCTATTGTCTTAGCCGTTAATATTTTTGCCAAAGGTTTCTTGAAATCTATTGCTATCTTGATTGGTTTGATTGGCGGAACCGTTATTGCGGCTTTCATGGGCTTGGTAGATACTTCTGCTGTGGTAGAAGCTCCGCTGGTTCATGTTCCACAACCATTTTACTTTGGTATGCCAAAATTTGAAATCACCTCTATTGTCATGATGTGTATCATCGCGACGGTTTCAATGGTTGAATCAACAGGTGTTTACCTCGCACTTGCAGATTTGACAGGGGATAAGATTGACAGCCAACGCTTGCGTAATGGTTACCGTGCAGAAGGTTTTGCCGTCCTTCTAGGTGGAATTTTCAATACCTTCCCATACACTGGTTTTTCACAAAACGTTGGTTTGGTACGCATTTCAGGTATCAAGACACGTCGCCCGATTTACTACACAGCTTTGTTCCTTGTGATTTTGGGATTGCTTCCTAAATTTGGAGCCATGGCACAAATGATTCCAAGTCCTGTGCTTGGTGGTGCGATGATTGTCCTCTTTGGTATGGTTGCTCTTCAAGGGATTCAAATGCTGCACCAAGTGGACTTTGAACACAACGAGCACAACTTCATCATCGCTGCCGTTTCCATTGCCTGTGGTGTAGGTTTTAACGGAACGAATCTCTTTGATAGCCTACCAACAACTCTACAAATGTTCTTAACCAACGGTATCGTTATTGCTACGCTTTTAGCCGTTGTGCTAAACCTCGTATTAAATGGTAAAACACAAACAAAATAAGCTTAAAAAACCAGCTCTTCAAGGGCTGGTTTTCATTTTAAGGCTGATGCTCACCAGTTAAGATAAATTGGATAAGCTGGCCCACATCGTCAAAATCATCGTAGTCACCATAGATGCCATCACGGTGGTAAACAATGCCTCTTTTTTCATTGGCTTCCAAACAGTCCAACAATTTTTCTTCGCCATATTGTTTCATGAACAGGGTAAAAGCATAGGGCTTTATCTTACCAAGTAGGCCTTTTCGACACTCTTGCGAACATTGGTAGCAGTGGGACAATTGTTTTTCCATGGAGCAGTTACGATTGATGCAAGTCGTACTTCCAGGGCATTGGTTTGAATGGCAGCCCTGACAGGTCACATTATTTGTTATACTATGTCAAAAGGAGGGTGCCATGGCTTTTGATTTTAAAAAAGAATACAAGATGTTTTACAAACCTAAAAACAAACCAGAAATCGTTGAGGTGCCAAAGGCACATTATATTGCCGTTCGAGGAAAGGGCGATCCTAACGAAACAGGCGGAGCTTACCAGCAAGCTATTCAGT
>NZ_DBPA01000003.1:14313-27165 GCF_002300045.1 Streptococcus sp. UBA632
CTTTGGTGGCAAGACAGAGGTGGTGATATCAATTATAAAGACAAGTCTGCTTTTCACTGGATTTCCCTTATTCGTTTGCCTGATTTTGTCACACCAAAAGACCTCGATTGGGCTATCGCCACAGCAAGCAAAAAGAAAAAGTTGGATTGTTCGCCTGTTGAATGGCTGACGCTTGATGAGGGCTTATGCGTTCAAATCATGCATCAGGGAGCATTTGACGATGAACCAAAAACCATCGCGTTAATGCAAGAGTTTCTTACTGAGAATGACTATGTCACGGATTTGACGGATGAGCGACGTCACCATGAAATCTATCTGTCAGATGCTAGAAGAGTTGCTCCTGATAAATGGAAAACCGTCATCAGATTGCCTATCAAAAAGCAGTAGCATCCAAAGAAAAAAGCTAGAACAAATCGTCTAGCTTTTTGGCTTAGTTTTTCTTTTTCATTTCGCCGTGTGGGTAGTAAGTTCCCTCAGGCATATCGTTAATAAAGACATGAATAGCTTCTTTTGGTGCTTTAGCAACACGAGAAACCACCTCAGTTACTTCACGAGCTAATTCAATTTTTTGTTCTTCCGTACGACCTTCAAACAAATCAATTTTGACAAATGGCATGATACCTCTCCTTAACATTTAGTAATATCAGTATTGTAGCATATTTTGCACAAAAATTCAGAAACAAATGGTATAATGAAGGTGTAGATAAAAGAAAAAGCGACATTCACTCATATGTAAAGAATACATATAGAGAGGTAGAATAAATGAAACCTATGTTTATCGTGGCAATGCTATCGATTTTCATTGCACTATACGCTGGCGATAATGACTCAAAACCTCAATAAGACGATAATTTAGCACCCAGACTCTTAATCGAGGAAGGTGCGTTTTTATTGTTAAAATGCCTTTTCATCTGGAAGTCAAAATAGTACCCATATACGAAAAGTTGTATTTATGGTAAAATAGGAGAATATTAATAGAAGGTAGGATCTTATTCTTGGCTCAACTCTATTATAAATACGGAACCATGAATTCTGGTAAGACCATTGAAATTTTAAAAGTGGCTCACAACTATGAAGAACAAGGCAAGCCCGTTGTGATTATGACATCGGCACTGGATACGCGTGATGGGTACGGGATTGTTTCTAGCCGTATTGGTATGCGTCGTGAGGCAGTAGCTATCACAGAAGAGATGGATATTTTTGCTTTTGTACAAGCTTTGCCTTTCACACCTTATTGTGTGCTGATTGATGAGTGTCAGTTTTTAAACAAACAACACGTTTATGATTTAGCGCGTGTTGTGGATGAGTTAGGCATTCCTGTTATGGCTTTTGGTTTGAAAAATGATTTTCAAAATGAGTTATTTGAAGGCTCACGTTATCTTTTGCTTATGGCAGATAAGATTGACGAGATTAAAACCATTTGCCAATTTTGTTCTAAAAAAGCAACGATGGTCTTGCGTACGGAAAATGGTAAGCCTGTGTACGAGGGCGATCAGATTCAAATTGGTGGTAATGAAACCTATATACCTGTCTGCCGCAAGCATTATTTCAATCCGATGATGCCAACAGACAAGTAAAACTGGAAAAAGAGAGGGTAATAAAAAACAATGAACATTTACGATCAGCTACAAGCGGTTGAAGACCGTTATGAAGAATTGGGAGAATTGCTTAGTGACCCTGAGGTCGTTAGCGACACCAAACGTTTTATGGAATTGTCACGCGAAGAAGCTAATACCCGCGATACCGTGACAGCTTACCGCGAATACAAGCAAATTCTTCAAAACATCGAAGACGCTGAAGAAATGATTAAAGACGCTGGTGGCGATCCTGAATTGGAAGAAATGGCCAAAGAAGAACTCAAAGAGTCAAAAGCTGCCAAGGAAGAATACGAAGAAAAATTGAAGATCTTGCTCTTGCCAAAAGATCCAAACGATGATAAAAACATCATCTTGGAAATTCGCGGAGCAGCAGGCGGGGACGAAGCAGCTCTTTTTGCTGGTGACTTATTGCAAATGTATCAAAAATACGCTGAAAGCCAAGGTTGGAAATTTGATGTCATGGAAGCTTCTTACAACGGTGTCGGCGGTATCAAAGAAGTAGTGGTCATGGTATCTGGTCAATCGGTTTACTCTAAATTGAAATACGAATCAGGTGCCCACCGTGTGCAACGTGTTCCTGTAACAGAAAGCCAAGGGCGTGTTCACACCTCAACAGCGACCGTCTTGGTTATGCCTGAAGTAGAAGAAGTCGAATACGAAATTGATCCAAAAGACTTGCGCGTGGATATCTACCATGCCTCAGGTGCTGGTGGACAAAACGTCAACAAAGTAGCGACAGCCGTTCGTATGGTCCACATTCCAACAGGTATTAAAGTGGAAATGCAAGAAGAACGTACCCAACAAAAGAACCGCGACAAAGCCATGAAAATTATTCGTGCGCGCGTGGCTGACCACTTTGCCCAAATCGCTCAAAACGAACAAGACGCCGAACGTAAATCAACCATCGGTACTGGTGACCGTTCAGAACGTATTCGTACCTATAATTTCCCACAAAACCGTGTGACAGACCACCGTATCGGTTTGACCTTGCAAAAATTGGATAGCATTTTGTCAGGAAAATTGGACGAAATCATTGACGCCTTGATTCTCTTTGACCAAACCAAGAAATTAGAAGAGTTGAATCAATAATGAATTACGCTGAAACCATCAGCCAATTAGAAAAACAGTTACAAAACCTTGGCGAAGCCCCCGAAAACCTTGCTTACGTTTTTCGTGACATCAAAGGCTGGACTTTGCTGGATTACATTTTACATCAAAATCAATCTGTGACGTCCGAGGACGAGCAAGTGTTGGCAGGGATTATGTCCCAACTAAGCCAGCACCGCTCCCCTCAATACATCACAGGTACGGCTTATTTCCGCGATTTAGCTTTAGCCGTGGATGAGCGCGTTTTGATTCCGCGACCAGAAACCGAAGAATTGGTTGAGTTGATTTTAAAGGAAAATAGCGGAGCAGATAAACGTGTTTTAGATATCGGTACAGGTAGCGGGGCGATTGCCATTTCACTCAAGGCTGCGCGGACAGATTGGCAAGTGACAGCGTCTGATATTTCAATAGATGCCTTAAACCTAGCGCGTGACAATGGGGGGAAACACCAAGTCAAGATTGATTGGGTGCAATCTGATGTATTTAGCAATCTGACAGGAACATTTGATATCATTGTTTCCAATCCGCCTTATATCGCCTTTGACGATAAGGATGAAGTGGGTGTGAATGTTTTGGCCTCAGAGCCGCATTTGGCTTTGTTTGCAGACGAAGATGGTTTTGCTATTTACCGTCGGATTATCGAAGAAGCTAGCAACTACCTAACCGAGCAAGGAAAGCTTTATTTTGAAATTGGGTATAAGCAAGGTGACGGTTTGCGAAACTTGCTGGAGCAGCATTTTCCTGGCAAGCGCGTGCGGGTATTACAAGATGTATTTGGAAAAGATAGAATGGTCGTGATGGATAATGGCTAATTTAAAAGAGATTTTAGAAAATGGCGGAGCGGTGATTTTGCCGACAGAAACGGTTTACGGACTATTTGCGCAAGCCATGAACGAAGCAGCAGTTGAGCACGTTTACCAACTCAAACGTCGTCCAAAAGACAAGGCGATGAATCTTAATGTGGCTGATTTGGAAACCATTTTAGCGTTTTCAAAAAATCAACCCAGCTACCTCAAAACACTTTACGAGGCTTTTTTACCTGGTCCTTTGACCATTATTTTACAGGCCAATGACCGTGTGCCAGCTTGGATCAATTCTGGCTTATCAACAATTGGTTTTCGAATTCCCAATCACCCAAAAACCTTGGAATTGATTCAGCAAACAGGGCCTTTAATTGGTCCTTCTGCCAATATCTCTGGGCGAGAAAGTGGGAAAATCTTTGCTGATATTAAAACCCAGTTCAACAACGAGGTGACAGGGCTGGCAGATGATGCTGCCCTAACAGGCGTGGATTCAACTATTTTAGATTTATCTGGAGAAACAGCTCGAATTTTGCGCCAAGGTGCCATTACCAAGGCGGAATTATTGGCTGTGGCACCTGAATTATCGTTCGAATCCAATTAGGTTTTTAGGGGGAATTCTTCTCATAATGTTTTGGCTTTGACAGACTTGACGACAAGGGTGTCACTTGGACTTATCAAAAAGGAGATCAGGTTATGATTTTTGACAAGGAAAACTACGAAGCATTTGACCAAGAACTCTGGGCTGCCGTGCACGCTGAAGAAGTTCGCCAACAAAACAACATTGAACTCATCGCCTCTGAAAATGTGGTGTCAAAAGCTGTCATGGCAGCACAAGGTAGCGTTTTGACCAATAAATACGCTGAAGGTTACCCAGGTAAACGCTACTACGGGGGAACAGACTGCGTGAACGTGGTCGAAAACCTTGCCATTGACCGTGCAAAAGAACTCTTTGGTGCTGCATTTGCCAATGTTCAACCGCACTCAGGAAGTCAAGCCAATGCCGCTGCCTACATGGCTTTAATCCAACCTGGCGATACTGTTTTGGGCATGGATTTGGCGGCTGGTGGGCACCTAACGCACGGAGCACCCGTTAGCTTTTCAGGAAAAACTTATCACTTTGTGTCATACACCGTGGACCCCGTCACTGAATGCATTGACTACGATGCTCTAGCTCAATTAGCGCTGAAAACCCAGCCAAAACTCATCGTTGCAGGAGCGTCAGCTTATTCTCGCATCATTGATTTCAAACGTTTCCGTGACATTGCTGATAGCGTTGGGGCTTATTTGATGGTGGATATGGCGCACATTGCGGGGTTAGTCGCTTCAGGTCATCACCCAAGCCCTGTTCCTTATGCCCACATCACAACAAGCACAACCCACAAAACCCTACGTGGGCCTCGTGGTGGCTTGATTTTAACCAATGATGAAGCCCTAGCTAAGAAGATTAATTCTGCGGTCTTTCCTGGCTTGCAAGGTGGACCCTTGATGCACGTCATTGCTGGAAAAGCCGTTGCCTTCAAAGAAGCCCTGGACCCTGCTTTCACAACTTACGGTGAGCAGGTGGTGAAAAATGCTGCCGCTATGGCAGAGGTTTTTACCCAACACCCAAATTTCCGCGTCATTTCAGGAGGAACAGACAACCACGTCTTTCTTGTTGACGTGACGAAGGTCGTTGAAAATGGCAAAGTGGCCCAAAACATTTTGGAATCAGTCAATATTACCTTGAACAAAAATGCGATTCCATTTGAAACCTTATCGCCTTTTAAAACCTCAGGCATTCGCATCGGCACCCCAGCCATCACTAGTCGTGGCATGGGCGAAGCTGAATCACGTACGATTGCAGAATTGATTGTCAAGACCCTAGAAAATCACCAAAACGAAACTATTTTAGAGGAGGTTCGTCAGGACGTGAAGGCTCTAACAGATGCTTTCCCGCTCTACTAACGAACACTTAAAACAGCCAACATGATTGATTTATATATTAAACGGATTGTGATTCACCAATTCACACCCAACGACACTGACCTAATCTTGTCAGACCAACCGTTGACTCTGACGCCTCGAATTGATGAGTATTTTCGCAAAAAACTCAGTAAAGTCTTTTCAGACGAAGCCAAGCGTGGCACTTTTTCTAAGGACAATGTCTTTTGGAGCTATCTCACCGATGATTTGCTGGAATCATCGGTTCAGATTGCCCAGCTTTGGAAAGAAGAATTTGTCTTGTCTGACAACCAAAAAGTCAATGACCTCATTTTCATTCAATTTGACAAGGATGGCATGGAGCACTTTGCTTTTTTGCGGGTTGCTTTGAAAGAAAATTTCACACATATTTCAAGCGACAATGATAATCCTTTGAAAATCACGCAAAACAATCTGCCAACGGCTGCACAAGTGCCTGATGAGGCCTTGATTGTCAACCGTCAAAATCGCAATTACTATCTTATCGAGAAGCGAATTAAGCATAATGGCAGTTTTGCTCATTATTTTTCAGAAAATCTCTTGCAAGTTAAGCCTGAACAATCTGTGAAAAAATCCATTAAAATGGTGGAACAGACTGCTCAGAAAATCGCTGAAAATTTTCAGCAAGATGACTTTGCTTTTCAATCGAAAATGAAAGCAGCTATCCATAAAAACTTGGAAGAAGAGGAGTTGTCGCCTGAAAAGCTAGCTGACCAATTGTTTGATAGCAACCTGACTGCCCGTCTGACCTTTGTGGATGAATTGAAAGAAAGCATTCCAGAACCTATTCAACTATCAGATATTGACCATTCGCGTCAGAGTAAAAAACTGGAAAATCAGAAACTCTCACTTTCAAATGGCATTCAACTCATTGTTCCCAATAATGTCTATGAGGATGCCGAGTCAGTCGAATTTATTCAAAACCCAAATGGAACCTATTCCATCCTAATCAAAAATATAGAGGATATTCAAAATAAATAATGTTTAAATGTATCAGACGTTTGGTTATACTTGGGCTTGTTTTCTTTGCTGGCTTTCAAATTCACGACACTTATGTCAACGTACATAATGTCTTGCAATATAAAACTATGGTGAAGGAGATTTTGGCGACCAATGACACCACTGCCAATGTTGACTTGGTTTTGGCCATGATTTACACGGAAACCAAGGGCAGTGATGGGGACGTTATGCAATCCAGCGAAAGCACCTCAGGAGTTGCCAATTCCATTACGGATAGCCAAACCAGTATCCGTCAGGGCGTCACTCTCTTGTCTAAAAACCTTACCTTAGCTGAGGAAAAGGGCGTGGATGTTTGGACGGCAGTGCAAGCCTACAATTTTGGAACGGCTTATATTGATTATGTTGCTAATCATGGTGGTAAGAGTACCATTGCATTAGCCACTGAATATTCCAAAAATGTCGTTGCTCCCAGTCTTGGAAACACCACTGGGGAAAGTTATTTTTACCACCACCCTATAGCACTCATATCTGGAGGAAAATTGTACAAAAACGGTGGTAATATCTATTACTCACGCGAAGTTCATTTCAATCTCTATCTGATTGAGTTGATGAGCTTGTTTTAACATATGTTTTAGAAAGTAGAAAATGAAAGCATTAGGACAGTATTTTAAAGGGTACCTGAAAGAGACAATCTTGGGGCCCTTTTTCAAATTATTTGAAGCTTCTTTTGAACTGTTAGTTCCCATTATTATTGCTAGAATCGTTGATACCATCATTCCCCACCATAATAAGCCACAGTTGTATGCCATGATTGGCTTGCTCTTTCTTTTGGCTATTGTAGGTGTAATCGTTGCTATTACAGCCCAGTATTTCTCATCAAAAGCTGCCGTTGGTTACACCCGTCAGCTCACGCAGGATTTGTTTAAGAAAATCATGAGTTTGAGTAAGGAGGACCGTGATCGCATAACCGATTCTAGTTTGATTACGCGTCTAACCAGTGATACTTATCAGATTCAGACAGGTATTAACCAATTTCTACGCCTCTTTTTACGCGCACCTATCATTGTCTTTGGGTCAATTATCATGGCCTTTACCATTAGCCCAAAATTGACCATTGCCTTTGTTTTGATGGTGGTCATTCTCTTTACCTTGGTCTTTGTGATGTCACGCTTGCTAAATCCCATTTATGCAAAAATTCGTCTGGCTATCGACCACATTGTGCGTCTGACGCGTCAGCAATTAGAAGGTGCTCGCGTTATCCGTGCCTTTGGACAGGTGGACAAAGAAGAAGAGGAATTCTCTGCTGCTAATCAAGGCTACACGCGCTTGCAACTTAAGGCAGGGTACTTGTCTAGCTTAGTGACCCCTTTGACTTATGTTGTGGTTAACGGCACGCTGATTATCGTAATTTGGCAGGGAAATCTATCTATCGGACAAGGTTTATTGTCACAAGGGATGTTGATTGCCTTGGTTAATTATCTCTTGCAGATTTTGACAGAATTGCTCAAGATGACCATGTTAGTCACATCGCTAAACCAATCGTTCATCAGTGCTAAACGCATGACCGAAGTGTTTGAGATGCCGTCAGAAAATTTGAATACCCCATTGCCACAAAAAACGTCTGACCTTGCTATTAGCATCAAGGACATGAGTTTCACTTACCCATCCGCAGCTGAGCCTGCCTTGTCTGATATCAACCTGGCCATCACTCCAGGAGCCTTTATCGGGGTTATCGGAGGGACAGGAGCAGGAAAATCAACCTTGGTGGAATTGCTAACGCACCTGTACACCCCACAAGAGGGAAGTTTGAACATTTTCCAAAAGCAACACTCTCCTAAAACCTTGAAAGAATGGCGTTCGTGGGTCAATGTCGTGCCGCAAAAAGCAGAGCTGTTCCAAGGAACCATTCGTTCTAATCTGACCTTTGGATTAAAAGAAAAGATTAGCGATGAACAGCTTTGGCGTGCCTTGGATATTACCCAAGCCACTGAATTTGTTTCAGAAAAAGAAGGGCAATTGGATGCCGTGGTGGAAGCTTTTGGGCGTAATTTCTCAGGTGGGCAGCGTCAACGGTTGACCATTGCTCGCGCCTTGGTGCAAGAAGCGCCGTTCTTGATTTTGGATGATTCCACATCAGCCTTGGACTACTTGACTGAAGCCAAGCTATTGACAGCCATTCATGAAGAATTGAAGGACACCACTTTGATTCTCATCTCACAACGCACCAATAGCTTAAAAGCTGCTGACAAGGTCTTGCTCTTAGACCAAGGCAAGCAATTAGGCTTTGCGTCACATGATGACTTGTTAGCTCACAACAAGGTTTATCAGGCTATCCATTACTCACAACATTCTGAAGAAGAAGGAGGTTTAGGATGAAAGCACGCTATCAAACACAGACCACCCAACGCTTAATCAAAGATTTGTTGACACAAAGATGGCTGGTCTTGGGAGCAACCATTGGAACCCTGATGCAAGTGAGCTTGACCGTTTACCTCCCTATTCTCATCGGGGATGCGGTTGATGTTGTTTTATCACCCAATTCCATTCAACTGTTGTTGCCAATTATTGCCAAGATGATTGCCGTCGTCGGACTCAACACCTTGATTCAGTGGGTTAATCCTTTGATTTATAACCGCTTGACCTTCCAATTCGTTTACCAATTGCGGCAAAAAGTCATGGAAAAACTCAATCAAATGCCCATTGCTTATTTGGACCGCAAGAGCGCTGGCGACCTCGTCAGCCGCGTCACGACCGATTCTGAACAATTAAGCAACGGTTTGTTAATGGTCTTTAATCAATTTTTCATCGGTATTTTAACCATTGTCATTACCATTGTGGCTATGGCTGATATTGATTTGTTAATGGTTGGTCTGGTCTTGATTTTGACGCCCTTATCACTCTTTTTGGCACGTTTTATTGCCCAAAGAAGTTACCAATTGTACCAAAATCAAACCAAATCACGTGGTCAACAAACTCAGTATATCGAGGAAATGATTCGTCAGGAAAGTTTGGTCCACCTTTTAAACGCTCAAAATACCACAATCGAGCAATTTACAGGCATTAACAATACTTATGCCGATTATTCTCAAGGGGCTATTTTCTATTCTTCAACGGTGAACCCAGCCACTCGCTTTATCAATAGTTTGATTTATGCCCTCTTGTCAGGGGTTGGAGCCTTGCGCATCATGTCAGGTGGCTTCACGATTGGAGAATTGACCACCTTCTTAAACTACGTCAACCAATACACCAAGCCTTTCAATGACATTTCATCTGTCTTGTCAGAATTGCAGAGCACCTTGGCTTGTGCAGAGCGTCTGTATAGCATTTTGGATGAAAAAAGCGAACCGCTCCCAGTGAAAATAGAGCTGGACGCTGAAAACATTAAAGGGCAAATTGATTTCAAAGCCGTTTCTTTTGGTTATACCAGCCAAAAAACCTTGATTAAACATCTGGACTTGTCTATTCCGCCAGCTTCAAAAGTCGCGATTGTTGGGCCAACAGGAGCAGGGAAATCAACCCTAATCAATCTCTTGATGCGTTTCTACGAGTTAAATAGCGGCTCAATTGACTTAGACGGCGTGCCAATGTCCCATTACGACGCGGAGGCCTTACGTCACCAAATCGGAATGGTCTTGCAAGAAACGTGGCTCAAGGTTGGTACCGTCCATGATAACATTGCTTACGGAAATCCAAATGCCACAAGAGAAGAAGTCATCGCAGCAGCTAAGGCTGCCAAAGCCGATTTCTTTATCCGTCAATTGCCAAACGGCTACGACACTTATCTGGCTGATGCAGGCGCTTCATTGTCACAGGGACAACGCCAATTGCTCACCATTGCCCGCGTCTTTATCAAATCACCGAAAATTTTGATTTTAGACGAAGCCACATCGTCAATTGACACACGGACAGAACTCTTGGTGCAAGAAGCCTTTGAAACCTTGATGAAAGGACGCACCAGCTTTATTATCGCCCACCGTCTATCAACCATCAAAAACGTGGATTTCATTCTCGTTATGGTTGACGGGGATGTGGTCGAATACGGTAAACACCATGCCTTAATGGCGAAAAAAGGTGTTTATTACCAAATGCAAACCGCACACGACAGTGCCTTTTAAGCCAAAATACCTCCCTCATGTTTCCCATGAGAGAGGTATTTTTTAGTTATCAGGATACTGTTTTTCAAGGATATTGCTGATTAGAATGAGCAATATCGGTTGCAGTAAAATCAGCGTCCCTGTCATGATAGCTGGTAAAAAATAATCCAATGCAATCAGCAAAGCCGTGACAATTCCCAGAAAAATCATGGTTATCATCAGAGCAATGCTGCCTGTCTTTTCCTTGATAAAGGTATTGCGTTCTGTCTTGACGCTGATGCGATAAGTTGTGTCTGTTCGCATCATTTTATGGTGCAGCAAACTGAATGTAAGAAATGCTAAAAACCGCACTAAACAAAAAGATAAGCGCCATATCCACCGTTTTAGAAAAATCATTGCAAAACATCACTACAATAAGCAGGAGTGACAGGGAATAGCCAATGTACCAAATACGGTTGTTTCCCTTCATGGCAAGTCCTCCTCAATCACTAAGCGAAAGGACCTACAAGACCCCAAGTGGTACCCAAGCACTCACCGATTTTTCACCCACTGGAAAGTCCCCATAACCGTCCGCATCAATCGTGACAGGCAAAGGGTAGTGGTAGAGGGCATCTTCAAAGGCTTGTCCAACCCAATTTTCCCCAACAAAAAGGTGTTTTGAGGTCGCTTTGCCATTGCTAATCACAACCGCTAGAGGATTTGGGTGCTGGTCATCGCCAAGGCAAGTCCAGCCGATGCAATTTTCCTCATCAAAATAATCCACTTCCTCGCCGTAAACCACCGTTTGACGCAGTAGAAGTAGGCGGTCAATCACATCTTTAAAGCTCTCTTGGGCAAATTCACCAGAAATGCCGTAATAATCCCCATAAAAAACACAAGGAAGTCCTGTTTGTCGCAAGAGAATGAGAGCATAGGCTGCAGGCTTAAACCACTCGGCAATCGTTGATTCTAAAGCCTGTCCACGCTGGGTATCGTGATTATCGACGAAAGTCACCGCAGAATCAGGGTGGTTTTTAACCAGCGTTCCCTCAAAAATCGTCCGCAAATCGAATTGCTCATCTTGGCTCGCGTCAAATAAATTGTGGTGCAGTCGCACATCTACCAAGTCAAAACGAAAATTCGTGCTTTCCAGATAATCCGTATTGGCTTGTTCATCGCTATTCCAAAATTCCCCAAAGACATAGAAATCATCGCCGTATTTGGCTTTCATATCGCGGATGAAATTCCCCATAAAGAAAGAATCAATGTGCTTGATAGCGTCCAAACGAAAACCTGTTATGCCAGTCGTTTCCACGAACCAGTCCGCCCAGTCGTAGATATTTTGAATGACCTCAGGGTGTTTAAAGTCCAAATCAGCGTACATGAGATAGTCGTAGTTACCGTTTTCACCATCCACCAGATTTTGGTTCGCCCAACCTTTGTTATCCCCTTGAATCTGAAAAATACCTGTCTTGCCTGTCTTGACATCGTAGTCAGTCCCAGTGAAATGGTACCAGTGCCACTCAAAAGCGTTGTATTTATGCTTTCTACCTGCAAAGGTAAAATTGGTCCAACCCTCGATTTCAAAAGGCTCGCTCAAGACCTTGGTGCGGTCCTCAGGCGACACCTCCACCACGGTAAAGACTTCCGTGTGGTCAGCAGCAGCCTTGTGATTCAAAATCACATCCGCCATAGGTTCAATGCCGTTATCTTTCAAGCTTTTAATAGTCGCTAGATAGTCAGCCTTGGTACCGTACTTAGTCCGAACGCTGCCTTTTTGCTCAAATTCTCCCAAATCAAACAAATCGTAAACACCGTACCCCACATCAGCCGAGTGCGTTGCCTTAAAGGCAGGCGGAAGCCACATCTTCGTAATCCCTTTTTTAGCTAATTGCGGTGCAGCAGCAGCCAAGTTTTGCCAGTGCTTACCATCATCAGGCAAATACCATTCAAAATACTGCATTAAGGTTTCATTTGTCATAAAAATAAATCTCCTAAAAAGAAAAAGCTGTTTCTTCCATTGTACCAAAAAGATAAAATAACACAACCGTTTGCGTAAAGTACAACCTTTTCTGAAATATAACATGCAACTGACAAGGCAGACTGTTTGTGGTTATTTGGGAACAATAAAAAAGCAAGAGCTCTAGAAGCCCTCACCTATGGAGATTATGAAAAAGAAAAGTTTTAGGATTTTCTTATAATATAACCAAATAATCTTAACGCCCGCTTAAAAACTTTTCAAATGTTTTGACATGAGTCAATTGACTGAAATCTAACATCCTCATGACAAAATAACTCTTTTTTCAAAAAATAGGACTTTAGACGGATGTGATTTAGGGCCACATCTTATAT
>NZ_DBPA01000003.1:27171-28900 GCF_002300045.1 Streptococcus sp. UBA632
TTATATACTAATAGCATACCGATCCTTTTCATATTAACTCCGAACAGAACAGTTTTTAGCTGTTCTGTTTTTTTCTTACCTAAAAATAGATAATGCTAAATAAGAAAAAATATGTTACAATGGGCTATGATTACTGTTGGCGGTTTGCCGACGATATAGAAAGGGTAATAATGACTGACAAATCTACTTTGACTGATGTTCAAAAAATCATTGTTCTTGATTATGGTAGCCAGTATAACCAATTAATCGCACGTCGCATTCGTGAATTTGGTGTGTTCTCTGAATTGAGAAGCCACAAAATCACAGCCGATGAAGTTCGTGAAATCAATCCAATCGGAATTGTGCTTTCTGGTGGTCCTAATTCTGTTTATGCGGACAATGCTTTTGGTATTGATGAAGCTATTTTTGAATTGGGTATTCCAATTCTTGGTATCTGTTACGGGATGCAATTATTGACTGATAAGCTCGGCGGAAAAGTAGTGCCAGCTGGTCAAACAGGTAATAGCGAGTACGGCCAATCAACACTTCGCCTAAAAGCAGAATCAAAACTTTTTGCAGATACACCAAAAGAGCAAACGGTTTTGATGAGCCACGGTGATGCCGTTACAGAAATCCCAGCAGGTTTCCACTTGGTTGGTGATTCGGCTGATTGCCCTTACGCTGCTATTGAAAACACTGAGAAAAACATCTACGGTATCCAATTCCATCCAGAAGTGCGTCACTCTGTATATGGTAACGACATTTTGCGCAACTTTGCCTTCAAAATTTGTGGGGCTAAAGGTGACTGGTCAATGGATAATTTCATCGACTTGCAAATCAACGAAATTCGCAAAAAAGTTGGTGACCGCAAAGTGCTTTTAGGACTTTCTGGTGGCGTGGACTCATCTGTTGTTGGTGTCCTTCTTCAACGCGCTATCGGCGACCAATTGACATGTATCTTCGTTGACCATGGTTTGCTTCGTAAAAACGAAGGTGACCAAGTTATGGAAATGCTTGGTGGCAAATTCGGACTTAACATCATCCGCGTTGACGCTTCAAAACGTTTCTTGGACTTATTGGCTGGCGTAGAAGACCCAGAGAAAAAACGTAAAATCATCGGAAATGAATTCGTTAGCGTCTTTGATGATGAAGCAAGCAAGCTAAAAGGTGTTGATTTCCTTGCACAAGGAACGCTATACACTGACGTCATCGAATCTGGTACAGATACTGCCCAAACCATCAAATCACACCACAACGTTGGTGGTCTTCCAGAAGACATGCAATTTGAACTTATCGAGCCATTGAATACCTTGTTCAAAGACGAAGTTCGTGCGCTTGGAACAGCTCTTGGTATGCCAGACGAAGTGGTTTGGCGTCAACCATTCCCAGGACCTGGTTTGGCTATCCGTGTCATGGGTGAAATCACTGCAGAACGCTTGGAAACTGTCCGCGAATCAGATGCTATCCTTCGTGAAGAAATTGCTAAAGCTGGTCTTGATCGTGATATCTGGCAATACTTCACAGTTAACACAGGTGTGCGCTCAGTTGGTGTTATGGGTGACGGACGTACTTATGATTACACAATCGCAATCCGTGCAATCACATCAATCGACGGTATGACAGCAGACTTTGCACGTATCCCATGGGATGTTCTTCAAAAAATCTCTGTTCGTATCGTAAATGAAGTTGATCACGTTAACCGCATCGTCTACGATATTACAAGTAAACCACCTGCAACAGTTGAGTGGGA
>NZ_DBPA01000016.1:0-23601 GCF_002300045.1 Streptococcus sp. UBA632
TTTCTCCCGTCGGAGATTTTCTCACTACTAATCTTAGTATGTTTTTATTTGTTGTAAAAATCTGCAATGGCCTAATCGATGAGAGAAAAATGAACGTTTTGTGTGCTTAGTTTACCCCGCTTTCCCCAAAAAAGCCGCAAAATATGATACAATAAAAGAAATATAAATGGTTGTGAGTTATGAATTATTTAAAAAATCTTTTGGCAAATTATAAGTTTGACCCTAGTAAATTTAGATTAGGCATGCGGACCATTAAGACCGGATTAGCCGTTTTCTTAGTCTTGTTGATTTTTCACCTGTTTGGATGGGAAGGATTGCAAATCGGGACTTTGACGGCTGTTTTCTGTTTACGCGAAAATTTTGATAAAAGCGTGCATTTTGGCTTTTCAAGGGTTGTGGGAAATAGTGTAGGTGGTTTCTTATCACTGATTTTCTTTTTTATCAATCAATTTTTTGACTACCATTTCTGGGTTACCTTAGTTTTCATCCCTATTTTTTCGATGCTGGGCATTATGATAAATGTGGCTATCAACAATAAAGCAGGAATCATTGGAGGGACGTCTGCTCTTTTGATTATTACGCTTTCTATCCCACCAGGAGATACGGTTTTATACGTTTTTGCACGTATTTTTGAAACCTTCTGCGGGGTCTTTGTAGCCATTATTGTTAATGCGGATGTCAATGAAGTTCGGAAATTAATTCGTAGGCGAGAACATAAATAAAATTATATGTCATGTTTTCTAACATAAAGGGTTGACAGTTTAGAATTTTCAGATTATAATGGATAGCGGAAGGAGGTCACCATGAGAGAAAAAGAACTCAGACGTTCCATGGCGGTATTTCCTATTGGAACAGTAATGAAGTTGACGGATTTAACTGCACGTCAGATTCGTTATTATGAAGATCAGGGCTTAATTACGCCGGAGAGAACATCGGGGAATCGTCGCATGTATTCGTTGAATGACATGGATCGATTGCTTGAAATCAAAGATTTTCTCAATGAGGGGCTTAATATTGCAGCGATTAAACGTGAGTATGCGGAGCGGCAAGACAAAGCTAATCAAAAACAGAAATCTTTGACCGATGCTGATGTTCGCCGTATCTTACAAGATGAACTCCGAAACCAAGGGCGTTTTTCAACCCCATCGCAGTATATTAGTAATTGGCGCATCTAGGTCGAGTGTATCGGCTTTCTGTAAAAAAAGGAGACCTTAATTCATGACTATTACAGCATCAGACATTCGTCGCGAAGTTAAAGAAAAAAATGTAACATTTCTACGCTTGATGTTTTCAGATATTGCTGGAACATTGAAAAACGTGGAAATCCCAGCTACTGATGAACAGCTTGACAAAGTATTAGCCAACAAAGCTATGTTTGATGGCTCTTCAATCGAAGGATTTGTACGTATCAACGAATCTGATATGTTTTTACATCCTGACCTTGACACATGGACTGTTTTCCCTTGGGGTGGTGAAAATGGTGCTGTTGCAGGTTTGATTTGTGACATTTACACAGCAGAAGGTGAGCCTTTTGCAGGTGACCCACGTGGTAACTTGAAACGTGCTCTACGTCACATGGAAAAAGTTGGTTTCAAATCATTTAACCTTGGTCCAGAACCAGAATTCTTCTTGTTCAAATTGGATGAAAAAGGTGAACCAACTCTTGAAGTAAACGACCGCGGTGGTTATTTTGACCTTGCACCAACAGACCTTGCTGATAACACACGTCGTGAAATCGTTAACGTGTTGACTGAAATGGGATTTGAAGTTGAAGCAAGTCACCACGAAGTTGCGGTTGGACAACACGAAATTGATTTCAAATATGCTGATGTTTTGAAAGCATGTGACAACATTCAAATTTTCAAACTCGTTGTTAAAACAATTGCTCGTAAACATGGTCTTTACGCAACATTTATGGCAAAACCAAAATTCGGTATTAATGGTTCTGGTATGCACTGTAACATGTCATTGTTTGACTACGATGGCAACAATGCTTTCTTTGATACAGAAGATCCAAAAGGAATGCAATTGTCAGAAACAGCTTACTACTTCCTTGGCGGTTTGATGAAACATGCTTACAACTATACTGCTATTATGAATCCAACTGTAAACTCATACAAACGCTTGGTTCCTGGATATGAAGCACCTGTTTACATTGCATGGGCTTGTCGTAACCGTTCACCACTTATTCGCGTTCCTGCATCTCGTGGTATGGGAACTCGTTTGGAACTTCGTTCTGTTGACCCAACAGCAAACCCATACTTAGCACTTGCAGTTCTTCTTGAAGCAGGTCTTGATGGTATTGAAAATAAAATTGAAGCTCCAGCTCCAGTAGAATCAAATATTTATGTGATGACTGAAGAAGAACGTAAAGAAGCAGGCATTCACGACCTTCCTTCTACTTTGCATAATGCGGTTAAAGCCTTGCAAGAAGATGAAGTTGTTAAAGCAGCTCTTGGTGAGCACATTTATACAAATTTTGTGGAATCTAAGAAAATTGAATGGTCAAGCTACGCAGCATTCGTTTCACAATGGGAAATTGATAACTACTTAGATTTATATTAAGGCATAGTGAGAACAGATTGGAGAAACAGTCCTCTATGGGACTTTTCTTCAGTCTTTTCTTTTCAATTGATTTTGAAGAAGTGCGACCACTTTTACCCCTCATAAGAATAGATAACCGATAATATTTTGAGTAAAAGAGTATTATTCTATCAAAAAATGTCTAGAATGACTACTCTAACGCCTCAAAATATGGTACAACATATTACAATATTCTGAATAATTAGATTATTTATACGATGATTGGAGTGAAGGCTATGAACACAGGTGCTATAGAGGCACAAAAAACAACGCTTTGGGACCCCTCTTTCGAGTCTGATGCTTGTGGAATGGGATTTGTTGCCCAAATTGATGGCATGGCTAGTCATACTTTGATTGACTATGCATTGACGATGTTGACACGAATGAATCACCGTGGTGGGACAGGTGCCGAACCTGACACTGGAGATGGGGCTGGGATGTTGCTCGCCTTGCCTGATGAATTTTTCAAACTAAAGGCAAAAGAAGCGGGTTATAGCTTGCCTAAAAAGGGTGACTATGCTGTCGCTCAGCTCTTTTTACCACAAAACGCAGAAGCCAAGGCTAGTCTTTTAGAGGCTGTTAAGGCTGAGATAAAATTGGCTGGTTTTCATGTGTTGATGACGCGTGATGTGCCGTTTCGTTATGATAATTGCGGTCCAGCAGCTCAGGAAATCATGCCAAGCTTTGTCCAAGTGTTTATTAAGAAACCAGACGACACGAAAGCAGGGCGTGATTTTGAGGACCAATTGTTCCAATTGCGTCGTCAAATGGAGAAGACGTTCTCAGCAGATGAATTTTTCATTTGTTCGTTATCGAGTAAAACTATTGTGTATAAAGGAATGTTACACGCTTTTCAGGTCGGGCTATTTTACCCTGATTTGCAAGATGAGCACTTCAAATCTCACATTGCGTTGACTCACTCACGCTTTTCGACCAATACTTTCCCATCTTGGGACCGTGCGCAGCCATTTCGCTTTTTAGCCCACAATGGTGAAATCAATACCCTTCGTGGTGCGGAAAACTGGATGCACAGTCATCAGATTGAGGTTTACAACGAGGAAAATTCAGATTCGGCTAAGTTGGAAAACTGTTTGGAATATCTTTACCGTAATGGTCGTGATATCCCGCAGAGCTTGTTGATGATGGTTCCTGAAGCTTGGGGTGAAGAATCTGGGCTTTCAGATGATTTGAAGGCTTTCTACGAATATGCGTCAAGCTTTGTAGCGCCTTGGGATGGTCCAGCGGCCCTTGTCTTTTCTGACGGTGATATGGTTGGTGCACGTTTGGACCGTAATGGTTTGCGTCCTAGCCGTTATTCATTGACGAAGGATAATTTCTTGATTTGCTCAAGTGAATCAGGTGTAGTGGACCTTGAACCAAGTCGTGTGGTTGAAAAAGGTGTGCTTGGTCCTGGTAACATGATGTTGATTGACACCACTTCAGGCAGATTGATGCGCAATGAAGAAGTCAAGGCTTATTACGCTGCTCAGCATCCTTACAAGGAATGGGTGGAAGAAAATATCGCTCATTTAAAAGACTTTGAGGCAGCCGAATTACAAGAAGAAACCACAGACATTGATACCATGTGGAAGGCTTATGGCTACACAGAAGAAGTCATTCGCACGGTGATTTTACCGATGTCTGAAAAAGGGGAAGAACCTGTTATTTCGATGGGATTTGATAGCCCATTAGCAGTGCTTTCTCATAAAAATCAATCCCTTTTCACCTTCTTCAAACAACAATTTGCGCAAGTTACCAATCCGCCAATTGATGCCATTCGTGAACAAATCGTGGTGTCAACGAGTGTTTACTTGGGTGGCGATGGTAATTTCAAGGCAGATGGTGCGGACAACTGTGTGAAAGTCAAGATTGACAGTCCAATGTTGTCAAGCCAAGAATTTGCGAAAATCGCTCAGTTGCAAGATGAGCGCTACCGTGCAACAACCTTGTCAACGGTTTATGATGTGGTTGAACCTTCTCACAACCGTTTGCAACGTGCTTTGGAAAACTTGTTTAAGGCGGCGGAAAAAGCTGTGGATAACGGCAGCAAGATTATTATTTTGTCAGACCGTCACATTCAAGAAAATCAAACAACGATTCCAATGTTGTTGGCCGTTTCTGGTTTGAACAATTACATGGTTGTCAAGGGTAAAGCTAGCCAATTCTCGATTGTGGTGGATACGGCTGAAGCAGTTGAAGTGCATCATTTTGCGACCTTGGTAGGTTACGGTGCGGCAGCCATTCACCCTTACGGAGCTTATGCGACCTTAAAAGAATACGGTAAAGATGAGCAGGCATTTGAAAAATACCGCAAAGCTTCAGAAAAAGGTATTGTCAAGATCATGAGCCGTATGGGAATTTCTACTATCCTTGGTTACAAGGGTGCCCAGCTATTTGAAGCAGTTGGTTTGTCTGATGCTGTTGTCAACAAATACTTTACAGGAACTGTAACGCGTATTGGTGGCTTGTCACTAGACCAAATTGAAAAAGAATACCTGCAACGTATCGAAGATGCTTTTGGTCCACGTCGTGGGGATTACTTGCAAAGTGGCGGTATTTACCAATTCAAGGCTGACGGTGAATACCATTTGTTTAATCCACACACCATTTACAATTTCCAACAGGCTGTTCGTACGGGCGATTACAAACTATTCAAAGAATACACGGCTGAACTAGACAAAGAAGCTTTGGAAACACCGACAACACTGCGTTCGATTTGGGAATTCCATTCTGACCGTCCAAAAGTAGATTTGTCTGAAGTCGAGCCTGCTGAAACTATTGTCAAACGTTTCAAGGTTGGTGCCATGAGTTTTGGTTCATTGTCTAAAGAAGCTCATGAAACCATTTCAGAAGCTATGAATGCCATTGGAGCCAAATCAAACTCTGGTGAGGGTGGCGAAAATCGTAACCGTTTCAAAGTCCAACCAGACGGACGCAATTTGAATTCTAAGATTAAACAGGTGGCTTCTGGACGTTTTGGGGTGAATGCGGAATACCTCATGTCTGCAGAAGAACTTCAGATTAAACTCGCACAAGGGGCAAAACCTGGTGAAGGTGGGCAATTGCCTGGTCAAAAAGTCTTCCCTTGGGTTGCTGAAATTCGTGGGGCAACGCCTGGTGTGCGTTTGATTTCACCACCACCGCATCACGACATTTACTCAATTGAAGATTTGGCGCAGCTGATTTATGACCTCAAAGCAATTAATCCTTATGCAAAAATCAATGTCAAGTTGGTGTCAAGCACAGGTGTTGGAACTATTGCCACAGGTTGTGTTAAGGCTGGTGCGGACAAGGTCGTTATTTCAGGCTATGACGGTGGAACAGGTGCCTCTCCTCGTAATTCGGTCCGTGACGCTGGTTTGCCGTGGGAAATGGGCTTGGCAGAAGCGCATCAAACGCTATCTCTTAACCGTTTACGTCAACGCATGACTTTGGAAACTGACGGTAAATTGATGACAGGTCGTGACCTTGCCGTAGCGACACTTCTTGGGGCTGAAGAATATTCATTTGCTAGCTTGGCTTTGATTTCTATCGGTTGTGTGATGATGCGTGTTTGCTCGCTCAATACCTGCCCTGTTGGTGTTGCAACACAAAATCCAGAGTTGCGTCAGCATTTTGCTGGAAAACCAGAACACTTGATTAACATGATGATGTTCATGGCAGAAGAATTGCGTGAGTACATGGCTGAACTTGGCTTCCGCTCAGTTGATGAAATGGTTGGGCATTCTGAAATCTTGAAATCCAAATTCATTCCAAAAGGGAAAGCCAAATCACTTGATTTCTCACGTATCTTGGGAACAGCTTATCCGATTAACCGTAAGACAGAAGACCCATTTGCAGATGCTCGTCAATGGAAAGAGTTGGACGGCTTTGCCAAAGCAGCGGTTGATAGTGGCGTTGGCGTGACGGTTAAAGAATCCATCAATAACGTGCAACGTGCGGTTGGTGCGAGAATGGCTGGTTGGCTAGCAGAACGTTACGGTAACGACACACTTGAACCAGGTTTGATTAAGTACGAATACACAGGTATCGCAGGGCAATCCTTTGCAAGCTTTATCACACAAGGCATGGAGTTGACCTTGGTTGGTGAAGCCAATGATTACATTGCCAAATCCATGTCAGGTGGTCGCTTGATTGTTAAACCATCGTATGATGCGGCTTACGATGTGGAACATTCACCGATTGTTGGAAATGTTGCCCTCTTTGGTGCGGTCAAGGGTGAAGCTTATTTTGCAGGTCGTGCGGGTGAGCGTTTCTGTGTCCGTAATTCAGGTGCAAAAGTAGTGGTTGAAGGTGTTGGCGCCCACGGTTGTGAATACATGACAGGTGGTGTAGCGGTTATCCTTGGCACAACAGGACGCAACTTTGCTGCTGGTATGAGTGGCGGTATGGCTTATGTTTACGATGCTGACGGTGACTTTGCTGAAAAAGTCAATCGCGAAATGGTTGACCTCTACAAAGTTGGAGAAACACGTGGGGACGATGTTTTGGTTGATATGATTCAAAAACATTACGACTACACAGGCAGTGCTAAAGCCAAACGTTTGCTTGATAATTGGGCACAAGAAGTGGATAAATTTGTCAAAGTATATCCAACAGAATTCCACGAAATCCACGATATTGAGCATGCTCTGGCTAAAACTGGCTTAGAAGGTGACGAACTAGAATTACGTACCTTTGAAATTTCGACAGGCGGAGCTGAAACAGCTGCCGAAAAAGAAGAACTACTTGCACAAGTAACAGGAGGTAATTAAAATGGCGGACCCATTTGGATTTTTGAAATATGAGCGAAAAGACAATCCTTATCGTCCTGTTGCTGAACGCATCTTGGACTTTGAGGAACTGCAAATCCCACTCTCAGAAGAAGAGCGTCGCAAACAAGCGGCTCGTTGTATGGCTTGTGGCGTACCATTTTGCCACTCAGGTACTTTTTACGGTGGTGGGCGTGCCGTTTCAGGCTGTCCTAACGACAACTTGATTCCAGAGTGGAATGATTTGGTTTACAAGGGTGATTACAAGCGTGCATTTGAGCGCCTATCTCGAACCAATCCATTCCCTGAGATGACAGGGCGTGTTTGTCCGGCACCTTGTGAAAAAGGGTGTACCGAAGGCCTTAACGGCGCAGGCGTTACCATTCATGACAATGAGCGTTTCATTATTGATACTGCTTTTGAAAATGGCTGGGTGGAGGACTCAGGTCGTCCACTTTACCGCACAGGCTTTAAAGTGGCGGTGATTGGTTCAGGACCTGCAGGGCTTGCTGCAGCTTGGCGTCTCAATCAAATAGGGCACAACGTGACAGTTTATGAACGTAGTGACCGTTTTGGTGGGCTGTTGATGTATGGTATTCCAAACATGAAATTGGATAAAGCAATTGTTCAACGCCGCATTGATGTCATGGAAAATCTTGGTATCACCTTTATTGCCAATACCGAAGTTGGACGTGACATCACAGCGGACGGACTCTTGCAACAATATGACCGTGTCGTCTTAGCTACTGGGGCCAGTGTTCCACGTGACTTGGATGTTCCAGGACGTCATTTGTCAGGCGTGCGTTTTGCCGTCGATTTCTTAACCGAAACCACGAAAAATGTTTTGGCATCTGAAACGAAAAAATTAGGTCCAACCCTTGAAGGTAAGCACGTACTTGTTATTGGTGGTGGTGATACAGGAAATGACTGTATCGGAACGGCCGTTCGTTTGGGGGCTGCAAGTGTTAAACAGCTTGAAATCACGCCAGAACCACCAGAAAAACGCTTGCCAAGCAACCCTTGGCCAGAATACCCAATGATTAACCGCACGGGTTATGGGCAAGAAGAGGCTGATTATGTACAAGACACAACATTAACAACTTACGCAACCTCAACCACTGAATTTATCGGAGCTGACCGTGGCCAAGTCATTGCCGCTAAAACGGTAAAAGTGGGTCCAGGCTTTAAACCAATTGAAGGAACGGAAGAAATCATCCAAGCTGACCTTGTCTTATTGGCTATGGGCTTCACAGGTGCTGAAAAATCACTCTTTGAACAATTTGGTGTTCAAAGCGTTTATGATGATTATTCAACCAATAATGACCGTGTCTTTGTTGCAGGTGATGCTCGTCGCGGACCAAGTCTTGTGATTTGGGGTATCCGTGAAGGACGCAAAGCTGCTGAAAAAATCGACCAAGGTCTTCGTATCATGGTTGCACAATAACACTAAAACACTAGAGCGTTTGAGCGTTCTAGTGTTTTTTTACTTGTCGATATAAAAAAAGAGAAGATCGTGCATCTTCTCTTTTGGTTTATTTACCACTGTCTTGTGGGTTATCTGGCGTGAGAATCATCGGAATGATGATTGGCTCACGTTCTGTTTTTTCGTATAAGAATGGACGAAGGGCATTAACAATAGCACCGTTGACCGATTGAATGCTAGCGTCCTTGTTTTTAAGGGCAATGCGGATGGCATTGAACAAGACACGTTGGCTTTCACGAATCAATTCGCCTGATTCACGCATGTAAATGAAACCACGGCTCAAGATATCAGGTCCAGCTAAAATCATTTGACTGTCAAAATCAACTGTTGCCACCGCAAGCACGACACCATATTCAGATAAATCATGACGGTCACGCAAAACAGCTGCACCAATATCGCCGATACCATTACCGTCAACGTAAATGTCTTGTGCGTTGAAATGACCTGCACGACGAGCTGAATGGGCTGTCAAAGCCAAGACATCCCCATTTTCCATAACAAAAATGTTTTCCTTAGGAATGCCGACATCCATAGCCAAACCAGCGTGGATTTTTTGCATACGGTATTCCCCGTGAACAGGCATGAAATACTTAGGTTTCATGAGGCGAAGCATCAATTTTTGTTCTTGTTGTCCACCGTGACCTGATGTGTGGATATTATTGACTTTACCGTGGATAACTTCGACACCAGCTTCTTGGATAGTGTTAATCAGTTTATTGACGCTGGTTGTGTTACCAGGGATTGGGCTAGAAGAAAAGATAACCGTATCTCCAGGTTGTAGGGTAACTTGACGGTGAGTACCGTTGGCAATGCGAGCAAGCGCTGCCATTGATTCCCCTTGGCTACCTGTACACATGATTAAAATTTCGCTAGCGTGGTATTTGTTGAGCTCGCTAGGGTCGATAAATGTCCCTTTTGGAACCTTGATATACCCAAGGTCAATCCCGTTAATGATAGCTTTTTCCATTGAACGTCCGAAAACAACGATTTTACGACCTGTTTTGACAGCCGCTTCAGCTGCTTGTTGCAAACGGAAAATATTTGAGGCAAATGACGCAAAGATAATACGCCCATGAATGCCTTCGATGATTTTCATGATGGATTGGCCAACCACTTTTTCAGAGTTAGTGAAGGTTGGGATTTCAGCGTTTGTTGAGTCAGAAAGCAAACACAAGACGCCTTCTTCTCCCAAAGCTGCCATACGGTGTAAATCAGCAGGTTCGCCGACAGGGGTGAAGTCAAATTTGAAGTCACCCGTACATACGATATTACCTTGAGGGGTGTGAACGACAATTCCTAAAGGTTCTGGAATTGAGTGAGTAGTGCGGAAAAACGTGACGCTCAAGTTTTTGAAAGTAAGCTCTGTGTCCGCATTGATTTCGTATAGTTTTGCGTCGCGTAATAAACCATGTTCTTCGAGTTTTCCTTTAATCAATGCCAAAGCCAAAGGTCCTGCATAAATAGGGATATTAGCTTGTTTTAGCAAGAAAGGAATACCACCGATGTGGTCCTCGTGCCCGTGCGTGATGACAAGGGCTTTGATACGTTTCACATTTTCAACAATGTAGGAATAATCAGGGATAACATAATCAATACCAAGGAGGTCATCTTCAGGGAATTTGATACCAGCGTCAACGATGATGATTTCATCTTGATACTCAATACCGTAGGTATTTTTCCCAATTTCTCCAAGGCCACCAATAGCATAAACCCCAACTTCCTCGGGTTTTAAATGGATTTGTGACATGTTATAACTCCGTTAGTTCAAAGGCACCTGTTTCTTTTTCGTAAGCCAGGTGTTTTTCTGATAAAAGTTCGATAAATTCGACATTGTAAGGTGTTTTTTCTTCAACGAGTTTACGCGTTTTGATGCGTCCTTCTAATTCGTTTGAAGCTTCAACTTCAAGGTAAATGACTTTTGTTTTCTCACGGTGTGGGCTGCGGTCTTTATTTTCTTGATAAAAAACTTTGTAAATCATAATAATCCTTTCTTTGACTCGTTATACTACCTATGGCTAACTAATTAAACGACACCAAAAGCTATCAAATAGTACCGTAGCTACTTGATTTTCGTCTATGTGATATTTTACGAGTAATGAATTAGCCTTGATTCGTTGCAATTATTAAAATTATATCATAAAATAAGAGTTAGAATCAAGTGAGGGAATTGAAATGATGAAAGTTTTAGCCTTTGATACATCAAGTAAGGCTTTATCTGTTGCCATCTTGGATGGTGAGCAGTTATTAGCGGATGTTACCGTAAATGTTAAGAAAAATCACAGTATCAATCTCATGCCTGCGATTGATTTTTTGATGAATTCAGTGGATTTAAAACCTGCTGATTTGGATAGGATTGTGGTCGCACAGGGACCAGGTTCTTATACGGGGCTACGTGTGGCGGTTGCAACAGCCAAGACCTTAGCTTACGCGCTGGGCATTGAATTGGTCGGTGTGTCAAGTCTTTATGCCTTGGCAGCGGCAACAGAGTTTTCAGGCATGATTGTCCCTGTGATGGATGCCCGTCGAAACAACGTTTATGCTGGATTTTATCGCGATGGTCAATTGGTGAAAGAAGAGGCTCACATGGCCTTTCCAGAGCTTTTAGCAGCCGTTCAAGATGAAAAAGACGTCTTGTTTGTCGGTGAAGTGGCTCCTTTCCAGACGCAAATTGAAGAGGCGTTACCCAAAGCTCAAGTGTTGCCAGTATTGCCATCAGCTTATGCCATTGGAAAATATGGACAAACCTTAGCGCCAGTGGATGTGGATAGTTTTGTACCGAACTACCTTAAACGCGTTGAAGCGGAGGAAAATTGGCTGAAAAACCATGAAGAAAACCCACACGCGGATTATATAAAACGTATCTAAAAATGAGAGAATTAACAGAAAAAGTAGCTGCCGTTTATGATATTTTGTCGGATGTCTATGACAAATCCCCTTGGACCAAGGAGCAAATCTTGTCGGATATGCAGCAGGATAATGTGGATTATTTTTTTGTGGAAGTAGACAAAACGGCTATCGGTTTTTTGGCGATTCAACAATTGGTTGGTGAGTTGGAAATCACAAATATCGCTGTGAAGAAGGCCCATCAAGGAGAAGGCTGGGGAAGTCAATTATTGGCGCACTTGGACCATGTGGATTTTCCCATTTTCCTAGAAGTCAGGGCGTCAAATACGTCGGCGCAGGCTTTGTATCAAAAATTTGGCTTTGAGGTGATTGGTAAGCGTCAGCGTTATTACCATGAGCCAGTTGAAGACGCTATTATCATGAAACGTGAGGGCAGTGAGAGGTAAACGAACGAATGAAAGACAGATATATTTTAGCTGTGGAAAGCTCTTGTGATGAAACCAGCGTTGCGGTTTTAAAAAATGAGAGCGAGCTTTTAAGTAATATTATTGCCAGTCAGGTGGAAAGCCACAAGCGTTTTGGTGGCGTGGTGCCTGAAGTGGCTAGTCGTCATCATGTCGAAGTGGTGACCACTTGTTTTCAGGATGCACTGGAGGCAGCAGGAATTGAGGCGAGCGACCTTGATGCTGTTGCGGTTACTTATGGTCCTGGCTTAGTTGGGGCGCTTTTGGTGGGAATGGTTGCCGCTAAAGCCTTTGCTTGGGCACACCAGCTCCCACTTATTCCTGTCAATCATATGGCAGGGCATTTGATGGCTGCGCGTGAAGTCAAAGAATTGACTTATCCTTTGTTGGCTTTGCTTGTTTCAGGAGGTCACACAGAACTTGTTTACGTCAAGGAACCTGGTGATTATAAGATTGTCGGTGAAACGCGTGACGATGCTGTTGGAGAGGCCTATGACAAAGTAGGGCGTGTGATGGGCTTGACTTACCCAGCGGGACGTGAAATTGACCAGTTGGCACACCAAGGCAAGGATGTTTATGATCTGCCTCGTGCTATGATGACAGAGGATAACTTGGAATTTTCATTTTCAGGATTAAAATCAGCAGTTATCAATCTACACCACAATGCCCAACAAAAAGGGGAAGACTTGGTCAAAGAGGATTTGGCTGCTTCCTTCCAAGCCGCTGTTCTTGATGTTTTGATGGCTAAAACCAAAAAAGCCTTAGAAAAATACCCTGTGAATACCTTAGTAGTGGCTGGTGGTGTGGCCGCCAATCAAGGCTTACGTGAACGATTGGCAAGCGAATTGACAGAGGTTGATGTTATTATTCCGCCTTTGCGTTTGTGCGGTGACAATGCAGGCATGATTGCCTTGGCAGCAGCGATTGAGTATGATAAAGGCCATTTTGCTGGTTTGGATTTAAATGCCAAACCAAGCCTAGCTTTTGATGGTTTATAAATAAAAAACCCTCTTGAATACCTTCAAGAGTGTTTTGCTATGTGGAAAGAGTTGTTAATAATGCAAACTACCAGCTACCCAACCCGTACACAAGGCTGCCGTGATATTAAAACCGCCTGTGTGAGCGTTGATGTCTAGTACCTCGCCAGCAAAGTGTAACCCTGGAACGTGTTTGCTCTCAAGGGTTTTAGGATTGATTTCCTTCAAATCAATGCCACCTTTAGTGACAAAGGATTTGGCCAGTGACATTTTGCCGGTCACTTTGATTGGCATGGCCTTGAGGTTTTTCACAAGAGCACTTGCTTGCTGCGGTGTCAGTTGTTTGACTTTTTCGGGAAATGTCTGCGCTAAAAAGCTTGCTAGACGTTCTGGTAAGAGCATTTTTAGGGTATTTTTGAGTGATTTTTCACGGTTTTCCGAGAGAAAAGCGTCCAAGTCCTCTGTGGATAACTTGGGTAGCACATCCAATGTGATGGTTTCACCGCCTTTGAGAAAACTAGACATCCGCAGAGCCGCAGGCCCAGACAAACCAAAATGCGTAAAGAGCAAATCATGCGTGATATGGTGTTTTTGATAAGTTAAAGACACATCATCCAGCGAAATTCCCTGCAAAGCCTTGTGGGGAAAGTCTGTCAGCAAGGGACTTTCCGCCGCTTCTAGTTCGGTAACCTTGATTTTGAAATGGCGAGCGATGTCATAGCCAAATCCTGTTGAACCTGTGGATGGGTAAGCTTTTCCGCCAGTCGTCACAATCAGTTTTTCACAGACAAACTCCTCTGTGGCAGATTTGATGTGGAAAAGGTTATCTATTTTTTTGACTGAAACCACTTCGGTGTTGGTTAGGACTTCACCACCTAATTCTTGAATACTATGTGCGAGGGCATCAATAATGATTTTAGATTTGTCTGTTTTTGGGAAAACGCGTCCGTGGTCTTCCACTTTTAAAGCGACCCCTCTGTCCTCAAAAAATTGGATGATATCATGGTTGTCAAACTGAGAAAAGACACTGTAAAGGAAGCGTCCATTTCCAGGAATACCTGCCATCAGGTCATCAAGCGTGCCGTTATTGGTTACGTTGCAGCGACCGCCCCCTGTACCAGCCAGTTTTTTACCCAACCGTCTATTTTTTTCGATGAGTAAGGTTTTATTGCCATAATAACTGCTGGAAATAGCAGCCATCATACCAGCGGGGCCACCGCCAATAATAATTGTATCATATGTTTTCATACCTTTATTTTAGCATAAAAGGTTTTAAAAAGGACAGCTAGCATATTTTTCTATTTTGACAAAGTTGACATATATGTCAAGCTAACGTGACAAAGATTGACGGGATAAAATTGACAATTGGTCGGTCTTATGATATGCTTTTCATGAGAATTTCAATGTAAAAGAGGATACTATGGCAATTGAAAAAACCGTCAGCGAAATAGCTGAAATCTTAGGAGTTAGCCGTCAAGCAGTTAACAACCGCGTGAAAAGTTTACCTGAAGAAGATGTTTCTAAAAACGAAAAAGGGGTAACGGTTGTCAACCGCAGCGGCTTGATTAAGTTAGAAGAAATTTACAAAAAAACCATTTTTGAAGACGAACCAATCAGCGAAGAAACGCAACAACGAGAGTTGTTAGAAATTTTGGTGGATGAAAAAAATACTGAAATCACTCGCCTTTACGAACAACTTAAAGCTAAGGATAAGCAAATCAGCACCAAAGATGAGCAACTTCGTGTGAAAGACGTTCAGATTAGCGAAAAAGACAAGCAGCTTGACCAACAACAACAATTAACGTTGGCGGCTATGGAAGATAGCAAACGTCTTCAGTTAGAATTGAACGAAGCCAAAGCTGAAGTGGAAGAAATCCAAACACGCACAGAAGAAGAAAAAGAGCAAGAAAGAGCTCAGGAAGAGGCAGAGGCTCAAGAAGGAACAGCACCTAAAGGTTTCTTTGCTCGTTTGTTTGGTGGTAGATAAGCACATCTATTGCTAGAGTTCTTTCAATTTGTAAGAAAAAACCTCCATTGGGGTTTTTTGTTTGCCGTAATTTGAGTGATTATGCTGGAGAAAAACATGGAAACATTACAACATTACATTGCTTTTGATTTGGAATTTAATACGGTGGGCGAGGAAACGCACATTATTCAGGTATCGGCGGTTAAGATGGCAAATGGACAGGAAGTTGACAGTTTTGACACCTATGTTTACACTGATTTACACCTTCAATCCTTTATCAATGGTTTAACAGGTATCACTGCTGAGAAGGTGGCGAGTGCGCCTAAGCTTGCAACGGTGCTTGATGACTTTAAAACCTTTGTCGGAGATACGCCATTAATTGGCTACAATGCCATCAAATCAGACTTGCCTTTGTTGGTTGAAAATGACTTGGACTTGACAGGATTTTACAAGGTGGATGTCTATGATGAAGCTTTTGCTCGTCGCAGTACAGATTTAAACGGTGTGACAAATTTAAAATTGACCAGTGTAGCAGAATTTTTAGGGATTTCGGGTCACGGTCATAATTCGTTAGAAGATGCTCGCATGACAGCTCAAGTCTATGAAATGTTTATGGAATTTGATGAGAATAAGACGTATTTAACTCAGCAAGAAGAGGAACACGGCGACAATCCTTTTGCAGCCTTAGGTGGTTTTTTTGATTAAAGCACCACTTTTTACAAAAAAGAAAAAATCCACTAAGGGAACCCCTTGCTCGTTACCTTAGGGCATGTTCTATAATAAGAGCAGAAAGGGGGAAGAAATGTCTTCATTTTACACGACCGGTGATTTGGCTAAGTTAGCTGGTGTTTCAGTCCG
Organism: Streptococcus sp. UBA632; assembly: GCF_002300045.1. NCBI lineage: Bacteria > Bacillati > Bacillota > Bacilli > Lactobacillales > Streptococcaceae > Streptococcus > Streptococcus sp. UBA632. Next base: position 15,927 of record NZ_DBPA01000016.1, read on the forward strand.
CACGGTGCAATATTATGACAAACGTGGTATTTTAACTCCGTCTGATGTGACAGAAGGTGGACGGCGGCTTTATGTGGCAAGTGATTTGGAGCAGCTGCGAATGATTTGTTTTCTGCGTGAGTTGGATTTTTCCATTGACCAAATCAAACGCATTTTAGCGGAAGAAAATGCTAAGCAAGTTTTGGAATTGCTTTTGGTTGAGCACATCAAGGAGATGAAGCAAGACCTTAGTGAAAGAAAAGCAAAACTTGACACAGCTGTCAATCTACTTGACAAGGTGAAAAATCAATCAGGTCAGTCATTGGCGTTTTTGTCAGACATTTCGCTAGTTATGCGCAATCAACACACTTTAAAACAATTACACAGACGTCTGTTTTTCTATGCTTTGCCCTTGATTTTAGTGCAATGGGGAACGCTGATTTGGGCGATTTTGAGCCGTCAAATACTGATTTTTCTTATAGGAGAAATCGTTATCATTCCTTTGACTTTTTGGTTGGTTAAGAAAAAATACGCTACTCAGGTTGCCTTTGTGTGCCCTAATTGCCACAGTGTTTTCCAGCCGTCTTATAAGGCCATTATACTGGCGCCTCATACGCCTAAAACACGGAAATTAAGGTGCCCGCATTGTCATGAAAAATCTTATTGCTTAGAAGTTGCCAAAGAAAAGTAAAAAAGCCCGAACCATTTGGTTCGGGCTTTTTGTCTTCTTAAAATGGCAATTTACCAGCAAAGGCGCCAAGTGTTTTTTGAGTGGCATCATCGATTTGAGAAAGGGCATCGTTGATGGCTTGTGTGGTCATATCTTGAAGAGTTTCCACGTCTTCAGGGTCAACAATAGCTTCTTTAAAAGTGATGTTCACTAATTTTTTATCCCCTGTAAAAACAACGCTGACAAGGTCTTGGGCAGATGTGCCTGTAAAGGTTGTTTCAGCCAATTCAGCTTGTTTTTTCTCCATTTGTTTTTGGAGTTTTTGAGCTTGACGCATCATATTTTGCATATTCATCATGAGATTTGTAAGTTCCTTTCTGAGTTAAAAAAGCGTTTCTTAAAACGTTATTATTATATCATTTTTTAGCCCTAAGACCAATCTTAGACAGAAGGTATTCTTTTTCTACTATTATAGGCACAAAAAACAAAAAAGTAAATTTTACATAGCTTTTAACTTTACATGGTTTTTACAAAAGGAATTTTGGGGATTTTACAAAAACTTTACAAAAAAACGGTAATGAATTTGATATAACCTGCCTATAATGAGTACCATAAAGATATCGAAGGAGAAATCACCCCATGAAAAAATGGAAATTGTTATCATCACTTAGCGTACTTGGAGCAGCTGCTCTAGTCGGACTATCAGCTTGCGGAAGCACTGCTAATGGAGATAGTGAAGCAGGTCTTGGACAAATCAACGTTGTAACACGTGAAGATGGTTCTGGAACACGCGGTGCTTTCATTGAATTGTTTGGACTTGAAGAAAAAAATAGCGATGGTGAAAAAGTTGATTTGACAACTCAAAACGCTATTGTAACTAACTCTACTTCAGTGATGTTGACAACTGTCGCAGAAGACGGTTCAGCAATTGGTTACGCTTCTCTAGGGTCATTGAACGACAGCGTTAAAGTGGTTGACATCGATGGCGCAGAAGCAACAGTAGAAAACATCAAAGATGGTTCTTACAAAGTGTCACGTCCATTTAACATCGTGACAAAAGATGATACAAACGAAGCAGCTAAAGATTTTATTAACTTTATCTTAAGCAGCGAAGGCCAAGCAATTGTTGAAAAGAGCGGTTATATTCCACTTGATGACAATGGTTCTTACAAATCAAGCGTAAATTCAGGAAAAGTTGTTATTTCTGGTTCTAGTTCAGTAACACCTGTTATGGAAAAATTAAAAGAAGCCTATGCTAAGGTAAATCCTGATGTGACAATCGAAATCCAACAAAGCGACTCTTCAACTGGTGTAGCAAACACTGTTGATGGTACAGCGGATATCGGTATGGCTTCACGTGAACTTAAAGATACTGAAGAAAAAGAAGGCGTTACAGCAACAGTTATTGCAATGGATGGTATTGCGGTAATCGTTAATGACAAGAACGAAGTAGATGATCTTACAAGTGAACAAGTTAAAGATATCTTCGCAGGTGATACTACATCTTGGGAAGACCTATCTGAGTAAGAGGAATTCATGAATCATACTAAAGAAAAAACAATGCAAGTGGTATTTTTCCTTACCGCTTGTATTTCCGTTATATCGGTTTTACTTATTTGCGTATTTTTATTCTCTAATGGCCTACCTGCGATTAAAGAAATTGGCCTAAAAGAGTTTTTGTTTGGCAAAATCTGGCGTCCATCTAGCAATGAATTTGGTATTTTCCCAATGATTGTTGGTTCACTATATGTTACATTGGGTGCCTTAATTCTCGGTGTACCAATTGGTATTTTGACAGCGGTCTTTATGGCACATTTTTGTCCAGAGCGCTTCTACAAACCATTGAAAGCAGCTATCAACTTGATGGCAGGAATTCCGTCGGTTGTTTACGGTTTCTTCGGTTTGGTGGTCTTGGTACCATTTGTCAGAAATAACATCGGTGGCTACGGAATGGGTGTTTTGACAGCTTCAATGTTGCTTGGGATTATGATCCTTCCAACTATTGTTAGCGTGTCAGAAACAGCTATTCGTGCCGTACCTGATTACTACTATGAGGGCGGGTTGGCCTTAGGGGCTTCTCACGAAAGAAGTGTGTTTTTCGTCGTATTGCCAGCGGCTAAACGAGGCATTATCGCCTCAGTTATTCTTGGACTGGGCCGTGCAATTGGTGAAACCATGGCAGTTATTATGGTTGCTGGAAACCAGGCCATTATTCCAAGTTCATTAACATCTGGAGTCCGTACCTTAACGACAAATATTGTCATGGAAATGGGATATTCAACAGGTCTCCACAGAGAAGCTTTGATTGGTACAGCCGTTATCTTGTTTATCTTTGTGCTGATTATCAATATCACCTTCTCGCTATTGCATAAGGAGGACTAATCATAGATATGGAAAATGTAAATCAACGAACTCTAAAGCAGCGTTTTGCATCGCGCAAACACGACCCTGTATCACTTATCTTGTTTGGGTTTGTGTATTTAGCGGCATTTGTGAGTTTCTTGATGATTGCTTTTATTATTAGTTATATTTTGGTGAAAGGTGTTCCTCATTTAAACAAAGGCTTGTTCTCTTTGACTTACACAACTGATAATGTTTCTTTGTTACCAGCCTTGATTAACACCGTCTTTATCACGATTTTAACCTTGCTGATTGCGGTTCCGATTGGTATTGGTGGATCAATCTATTTGACAGAATATGCGAAGAGAGATAATCCAATTGTCAATATCATTCGTATTGCAACAGAAACCCTATCAGGAATTCCATCAATCATTTATGGTTTGTTTGGTGCCCTTTTCTTTGTGAAATACGCTCATTTTGGTCTATCACTTTTGTCTGGGGCAGTGACCTTGAGTATCATGATTTTACCGTTAATCATGAGAACGACTGAGGAAGCCTTACTTTCTGTCCCAAACAGTTACCGTGAGGGAGCTTTTGCCCTTGGTGCTGGTAAATTAAGAACGATTTTCAAGATTGTTTTGCCAAGTGCTATGCCAGGTATTTTCCCAGGTGTTATTTTGGCGATTGGTCGTATTATCGGTGAATCAGCGGCTCTTATCTTTACCGCAGGAACAGTGGCAGAAGTAGCTAAAAGCGTCTTTAGCTCATCACGGACTTTGGCGGTGCATATGTACGCTATTTCTGGTGAAGGACTGTATATCAATCAAACCTATGCAACAGCTGTTGTCTTGCTGATATTAGTCATTGGAATTAACTTTTTATCAGGCTTAATTGCCAAACGTTTAGGAAGTGAGAATGGGTAATGAGTAAATTAACTATTGAAAACTTAGATTTATATTATGGCGATTTTCATGCCTTGAAATCAGTCAATTTAAATATTCCAGCCAAGGAAATTACCGCTTTTATCGGTCCTTCTGGCTGTGGAAAATCAACTTTATTAAAAAGCCTAAATCGTATGAACGATTTGGTCAAAGATTGTCGCATTACAGGTAATGTGCTTTTGGATGGTGAAGATGTTTACCGTGATTTAGATATCAATAAATTGCGTAAAAAAGTGGGTATGGTATTCCAAAAACCAAATCCATTCCCAATGAGCATTTATGACAATATTGCCTTTGGTCCACGTACACACGGGATTCATGGAAAGGCGGAACTGGATGAGATTGTTGAACGTTCGTTGAAACAAGCAGCAATTTGGGACGAAGTGAAAGACCGACTTCACAAGTCAGCCTTGGGTATGTCTGGTGGTCAACAACAAAGACTTTGCATTGCGCGTGCCCTTGCGATTGAGCCAGATGTCTTGCTTATGGACGAGCCAACTTCAGCCCTTGACCCAATTTCAACGTCAAAAATCGAAGACCTTGTTATTGAATTGAAGCAAAAATACAGCATCGTTATTGTAACCCACAATATGCAACAAGCTGTGCGTATTTCAGATAAAACGGCCTTCTTCTTGATGGGGGAAGTCGTAGAATTTAACCAAACCAGTCAACTCTTTTCTCTTCCTCAAGACGAGCGAACAGAAAACTACATTACAGGGAGATTCGGCTAATGCGTTCAAAATTTGAAAATCAACTCCAAGAACTCAATAAAAATGTTATTTTTATGGGGGCTTTATGTGAAGATGTTATCTCAAAATCGGTTCAATTTTTAAAACACGATGATTCAGAACTCGTGGATGATGTGATTGAAACTTACCATCGCATTGAACAACTTGAACGCGACATTGAAGAACAATGTTTGAAATTGCTGTTGCGTCAACAGCCTGTTGCAAAAGATTTACGCCATGTATCAGCTGCCTTGAAAATGGTTTACGATATGAAACGTATCGGAGCCCAAGCCGCTGAAATGGGTGAGATTGTCAATCAAGGACATATCCACCAAGGACAAGAATTAAAACACCTACAAACCATGGTAAGCCACGTTGTGGACATGGTAACGAATAGTATTGATGCCTTTGTGCATGATGATGAAGAACTGGCTAACCAAGTCATTCAAAATGATAATACAATTGACGCAGAATTTGATACAATAAAGATGGACTTAATGGCCTACTTCGCAGGAGAAGAAGTGGATGGCGAACACGCTATCGACGTCCTGATGGTAGCCAAATACCTTGAACGTATTGGAGATCATACGGTCAATATTGCCAAGTGGGTCATTTTCTCAATCACTGGGCAATTAGATGGAGATGAATAATAATGATTTATTGTGTTGAAGACGATGATGATATTCGCGAATTGATGCTTTATACGCTACGGACGACGGGATTTGAAGCCCAAGGCTTTCCCAACTCCGAGCTTTTCTGGCAAGCGATGGAGCAAGTCAAACCCGACTTAATCTTATTGGATATTATGCTGCCAGGAAGTGACGGTTTATCCAGTTTAGAGGAGTTGCGTGCGAAAAAAAGCAGTGAAAGTATTCCTGTTATCATGGCAACTGCCAAAGGAACAGAATTTGACAAGGTTAAGGGCTTGGATATGGGAGCCGATGATTATCTGGTCAAACCCTTTGGCATGATGGAAATGATTTCTCGTATTAAAGCTGTTTTACGCCGAACTCAAAGTCATGTTCAAGAGGATAAGACCTTGACGATTGGTTCTATTTCTCTTGATGTTCAAAACTACACAGTAAAGAAAGATAATAAAGTTATTCATCTAACGCTGAAAGAATTTGAACTGTTTGCTTTATTGATGAAAAACCCTAATCGTGTGTTTACCAGACAAGAACTGCTAAATCAAGTCTGGGGCGAACACTTTGTTGGGGAAACAAGGACGGTAGATGTTCATATCGGAACACTGCGGACCAAACTTGGTGATGCCAGTCACCTCATAAAGACTATTCGTGGGGTAGGATACCGACTGGAGGAAGAAAATGATTAAAAGAATCTTTCGCTCAACACTTTTTGTATCTTTAGGGATTTTGTTTTCAGCTATCCTGTTAATTATGGGGGCTTTGTACAATTATTTCACTAAGGTTCAAAGAGAACAGTTGCGAACAGAAACTGCCTTGATTGCTCAAGGGGTTTCACTAGAAGGAAAAAATTATTTTGAAAATCTAAACGTTTCCAATGTTCGTATTACTTGGGTTGACAACGAGGGAACGATTCTTTATGATAGCAACTCTGATGCAACCAAAATGGATAATCATCAGAACCGTAAAGAGATTAGAGAGGCTATGGAAGAAGGCTACGGTGAGAGCACTCGCTTTTCGACAACTTTAACAACACAATCTATTTATGTAGCGCAGCGTCTAGATGACGGAACGGTTTTACGTTTGTCCGTAACCCAGCATAGCTTATTGCTTTTGCTGATTCGTATGTTCCAACCGTTTGCCTTGATTGTCATCTTGTCAATCGTCTTATCGATTTGGGTGGCACGCTACACGTCAAGACGTATTATTGCACCGTTAAATAACTTGGATTTAGACCAACCTTTAAGCAATGATGCTTATGATGAAATCACGCCTTTACTTAGACGAATTGATTACCATCAAAAAGAATTGGCTAAAAAAGAGTCACAATTAAACCAGAAAAAAGAAGAATTCGATACGATTATTTCAAAAATCAAGGAAGGGATTATCTTGCTGGATGCAGGCTGTCATGTCATTAGCATGAATGCTGCAGCCCAAGACCTCTTCCAAACAGACCAAAGTTGTATCGGCAAGGATATCTTAAAAACAACAAGGGATTTAGCCTTTAATAACTTGCTAGAAGCAGGTCTTAAAGGAGATAACCAAGAAGGGATTGTTCATTTTGATAAGGACAGTTACAAGGTCTTGATTCGTCCGATTTTATCAGATGGTCATATGACTGGATTGGTGGTTCTTTTGTTCGATGTGACAGAACAATTGCAAATTGAACAATTACGACATGAGTTCACTGCAAACGTGTCACATGAGCTTAAAACGCCTCTGCACGTCATTTCAGGCTATTCAGAAATGCTAGTTAATGGCTTAGTATCTGCTGATGATGTACCTCGTTTTGCAGGAAAGATTTACAAAGAATCCAAACAAATGGTGCAGTTGGTTGAGGACATTATCAAATTGTCACAATTGGATGAAACTGACCAAGTACCAATGGAAGATGTGGATCTTTACCGCGTTGCTAAAAGTGTCTTGAGCAGTTTATCTGCTAAAGCCAAACAACGTGATGTTCAGCTTCAACTTAAGGGACAACCGACCCATATCACGGGTAATCCAGCCTTGATTCATTCTGTTTTGTACAATTTGAGCGACAATGCTATTACCTACAACCGTGATGGCGGTAGCGTAAATATTACGATAACAGATGAAGCAGACAAGATTTCTGTTGATGTCAAAGATACGGGAATTGGTATCTCAAAAGAAGAACAAGAACGCATTTTTGAACGCTTCTATCGCATCGATAAGAGTCGCTCAAGAAAAGTTGGTGGAACGGGTCTGGGGCTTTCAATTGTTAAACACGCTTTGAAACTCCATAACGCTTCAATCAATGTTCGTAGCGTTCCTGATGAGGGAACAACCATGACTCTCACCTTTAAAAAGTAATACTAAAAAAAGAAGTGGCTCATTGTCAACTGTAGTGGG
>NZ_DBPA01000005.1:0-12364 GCF_002300045.1 Streptococcus sp. UBA632
AATCATTCCTATTATAGCACAATCTTGAGTCTTGGAACAAAAAATTCAGCTGAAATCAGCTGAATTCCTTCCTATATCCAAGATTTAGAACAATTGAACTTTAACTTGATGCTGAACTAGCTGCACTTGACTCTTTTTCCTTGATATAATCAATAGCAATAACCAAAGAAATGACAAGGTCAGACAAAGAATCATCAGCAATTTCCACTCGATAAGTTGAAGGAAATTTAAACCATTCTTGATGAATCTTAGCCACCTCACGTCCTTGGTTAAGAAGGCTAAATGTCATATTCCAAATATCCCCAGCTACTTCTAAACCAAAATCAGAAATATCATACTTAGCTTTCAACAGTGAAAAACGTTTTTGAATCGTGATTTCCTTACCATCCGCAAAAGTCACCATAAATTTCTGGAAAGGAAAACTAAACTGCTGCTTAATATGACTGACAGTCTTTCTTTGTCCATCAAAAATAGTAAATTCCTTAAATAGTTTCAGAAAAGAACCTTGAACCTGATAAGCCAAACGACTATCCTCATCAAAGATGTCAAACTTGCCAGCTAGCGACCAGAATTTTTGGCTGATTTCAAATTTTCGCATAAACTTCTCCCAATTTACTCAAAACCCTAAAGGCATTTTTATGGCAAATCATTGCCCGCAGCCAAGTAGATTTCATACCATTCTTTTCGCGTTAACTGGATTTCTGCCGCCTTAGCTGCTTCAGCAACACGAGCTTTTTTGGTTGTTCCAATCACAGCTTGCATTTTTGCTGGATATCGCAACACCCAAGCAATAGCAACCGCTGACGGGCTGACATGATATTTTTCAGCCAAACGGTTTAAAACGTGATTTAACTCAGGGTATTTCTCAGAACCCAAGAAAACACCGCCAAAATAATCAAACTGAAGTACTGACCAAGCTTGAATCACCACATCATGCAAGCGACAATATTCAAAAATACTGCTGTCGCGAACAATCCCAGCCTCTTGTTTCATATTGACATGAAAACCAGCGTCAAAACTAGGGGTAAAGGCTGCACTCAGTTGCAATTGATTAGCCACCAAAGGTTGGTTAACATCTTTTTGAATCAATGCCATCATCATCGGATTTTGATTTGAGACACCAAAATCGATAACTTTTCCCTGTGACTTCAACAAATCAAAAGCTTCCGCAATTTCTGCAGGCTCCATAAGCGCATCTGGACGATGAAGTAACAAAGAATCAATGTAATCAACATTAAGACGCTCTAAAATGCCATCCACAGCTTCTAAAATATGCTCTTTTGAAAAATCAAAATAAGTAAATTCTTCCATGCGGATACCACATTTTGATTGAATCCACATCTTCTCACGCAAGTCAGGACGACGTTTCAACACCTCTCCTAAAATCTGTTCGCATTTTCCATGACCATAACAATCAGCAATATCAAAGGCATTAATTCCAACCTCCAGAGCAGACTCAATCAAGTCTTCAACTTGATCAACCGTCATTTCTGAAATGCGCATTAATCCCAAAACAACTTCTGAAACTTCCTTTTGGCGCTCGCCAAATTTGATATATCTCATTTTCTCTCCTTTTTCAAAATCAAACACCTAGAGTGTTACTTCACTGATGCGACCAGTATTCACATCATAAACAGCACCAGAAATCACAATATCATCAGGAATCAACGGCGACTCGCGCAGCTTTCTAACATCCTCACGGACACTTTCTTCAACATCAGAAAATGGCAGAAAATCTTTTCCATGAACTGACACACCTAAATCACGCTCTAACTGCGCTGCAAAAGCTTCATTTGTAAAACTTTGTGCCCCACAATCTGTGTGATGAAGAACTACAATTTCACGTGTCCCCAATTGTTGCTGAGAAATCACCAAAGAACGAATCACATCATCCGTCACGCGCCCACCTGCATTTCGCAAAATATGAGCATCACCAAGCGCCAAACCAAGTGCTTAAGCCACGTGCAAACGCGAATCCATACAGGTCACAATCGCAACCTGGGTTTTCGGTTTTTGTGGCAAATGCTCCGTTCCATGCAAATCCGCATAGGCTTGATTGGTTTTCAAAAAATTATCAAAATAAGACATCCAAATTCCTCCTTGGTCTGATGACGTCTAAAGTTTTTCTCATCTTATCATTTTTCGCCCCTCTTGTCGCCTAAAACGCTTTACATAAACGAAAAATCCAAGACGATTACCTTGGCTTTTCAAACTATGCAAAGACTTTTTTGAGCACATCACCGACCGTTGTCACGCCGATGACTTGGATAGTGTCTGGAATGTCAATTCCTGAAAGGGAATTTTTAGGAGCGTAAACCTTGGTAAATCCGAGTTTTGCGGCTTCATTGATCCGTTGCTCGATGCGTGTGACACGGCGAATTTCACCCGTCAAGCCAATCTCACCGATAAAGGCTTCTTGAGGATTGGTTGGTTGTTCCTTGTAACTTGAGGCAATCGCAACCGCGACCGCCAAATCAATAGCAGGCTCGTCCAACTTGACGCCACCAGCTGATTTAAGATAGGCATCTTGATTTTGCAAAAGCAGACCACAGCGTTTTTCCAGCACCGCCATAATCAAGCTCACACGGTTAAAATCAAGCCCTGTTGTCGTGCGTTTGGCATTGCCAAAAACAGTCGGTGTAACCAAGGCTTGCACTTCCGCCAAAATGGGACGGCTGCCTTCCATGGTGACCACGATAGCCGAACCAGTCGCTCCGTCCAAGCGTTCCTCGAGGAAAACTTGGCTTGGATTGAGTACCTCAACCAGACCGCCTGACTGCATTTCAAAAATGCCGATTTCATTGGTGGAACCAAAACGGTTTTTCACAGCCCGCAAAATACGGAAAGTATGGTGACGTTCCCCTTCAAAATACAAAACCGTATCCACCATATGCTCCAACATACGAGGACCGGCCAGCTGTCCTTCCTTAGTCACATGGCCCACGATAAAGGTGGCAATGTTGTTAGTCTTAGCCAATTGCATGAGTTCTGCTGTTACTTCACGCACCTGCGACACCGAGCCTTGCACCCCCGAAATATCAGGACTCATGATGGTTTGAATGGAATCAATCACCAAGAAATCAGGCTGAATCTGCTCAATCTGTGCGCGAATAGCCTGCATATTGGTTTCGGCGTAGAGGTAAAAGGCATTGTCACTATCGCCCAAACGCTCCGAACGCAATTTAATCTGCTCGGCAGATTCTTCCCCAGAAACGTAGAGCACAGTGCCTTTATCAGCCAATTGAATAGACACCTGCAACAGAAGCGTTGATTTTCCGATACCAGGGTCCCCACCAATCAGCACCAAACTTCCTGGCACGACACCACCACCAAGCACACGGTTAAACTCCTCCATCTCCGTCTTGGTTCTAGCATAATGAATCGAGCTCACGTCTTTTAGCTTGGTCGGTTTACTCTTTTCACCCGTCAAACTGACGCGCGCATTTTTAACCTCTTGGACTTCTACCTCTTCGACAAATGAGGTCCAAGCACCACAGTTGGGACAACGCCCCAAATATTTTGGAGAGTGATAGCCACACTCCTGACAAATAAACGTTGTTTTTTTCTTAGCGATAAGGCACACCCTCCTTCTCTTTTGACACGACAACTTATTTCCCAGTTGACCCAAAACCACCTGTACGCACGCCGTCTGCTTCATCACCGTCAGCAACCAAGAAAGGCATGAACACCCCTTGAACAATGCGTTCGCCAGCTTCAACCACAACAGGTTCATCAGTGATATTTTGCATTTGGGCAAAAATGTGACCTTCATTAGCAGGATTGCCATAATAATCCCCGTCAATGACCCCAACAGAGTTAATCAAAACCAAGCCTTTTTTACGTGGATTTGACGAACGGTCATAGAGGTAAAGCACTTCACCTGCCTGCATATAAGCCTTGACACCTGTTGGCACCAACTTGATTTCACCTGGGGCAATTTCTGTTGTCACGGCTGCTTTCAAATCATAACCCGCCGCATAGGCTGTTTCTCGTTTTGGCAATAAGTTGCTATCCGTAAATGACGAAACCAACTCAAACCCTCTCACTTTACTCATGTTATCATTCCTTTCTAAATTTCCTTGCCTTCATAGGTAAAACGAATGTGGGGAAAGCTTTTCTCGGCGTCTTTTCCTTCCATGAAAGCTTTGGCGTCCTTAGTTATTTGAGCAAAATCAATGCCTTGTTGCTTCGCCGCAAAAACACAGCCACAGTAGCATTGACGGTAGATATCATACTCATCGCACATTTCAACCGAACGACGGTAGCCATTATTTTTTTTGAAATCACTTGGCAAATACTTAGTAGCATAAACTTTTTGCACGTCAATGCCCACGCTATTGATGAGCTGCGAATTTTTATGCGGACTAATGGTCAAGGCACTGGCAAAATAGTCAAAACCAAGCTCCACAGCCATTTGAGCTGTTTTATCCAAACGGTAATCAAAGCAAACCTTGCAACGGTCGCCACCCTCAGGCTCTTCTTCCAAACCATGCACCTTTTGGAAATACTCTGAGGGCTCATAAGGTGCCTCGATAAATTGTACCTGATTGCCCGTTCTTTCGTTAAAATCCGACACAAATTGCTGAACAACGTAGGCCCTGCGATGGTATTCCACCTTAGGATGAATATTGGAATTGGCAAAATAAACCGTCAAATCTGCATACTGCGTCAAGTACTCCAAGGTATATGTCGAACACGGCGCACAACAAACGTGAACAAGAATGCGAGGTCGCACCTCTTCTTTCAGCCATTGTTTGGCCATTTGTTGCATGACACGGTCATAGTTGATTTTTTGATTGGGATTCATTTTAGATAAAATCTCTTCTAAATCAATCACAATTGTCTTCCTTTCCTCGTCATTTCTAAAAGTCCTTCCATTATACCATAACTCCCAGCACATGACAGACGGCCAACCTTTCCAAACAAGACTTAATCCCCCTCATTTTTCGAAAGCCGTTACAAATAATGAAGACAAACAAGGTTTTCTTGTGATATAATGGAAGTTGTAATCTTGCTCGTTTAAGAGAGGAGAAAAAATGGTAAGACAAAAAATTTCTGTCTTAGGGCCCGGTTCGTGGGGAACCGCTCTCGCCCAAGTATTAAACGATAATGGGCATGACGTTTGTCTCTGGGGAAATGTTCCCGAACAAATCGATGAAATCAACACGGAACATACTAATATACGTTACTTCAAAGACAAACATCTCTCAGAAAACATCAAGGCAACGCTTGATTTATCTGAAGCCCTAAAAGACGCGGATGCTGTCTTATTTGTCGTCCCCACAAAAGTCATGCGTCTTGTTGCAAAACAAGTCGCTGAGGTGCTTGACCATAAGGTCGTCGTGATGCACGCGTCAAAAGGCCTTGAGCCTGGAACACACGAACGCCTATCAACTGTTATTGAGGAAGAGATTCCAAAAGAACTACGTTCTGACATCGTGGTGGTTTCTGGACCAAGCCATGCCGAAGAAACCATTGTTCGTGACATCACTTTGATTACAGCTGCTTCTAAGAAAATGGAAACCGCCAAATACGTCCAAGAACTCTTCAGCAACAACTATTTCCGTCTTTACACCAATTCAGATGTGATCGGTGTTGAAACGGCAGGTGCCTTGAAAAATATCATCGCCGTTGGAGCTGGGATTTTGCACGGACTTGGTTATGGTGACAATGCCAAGGCCGCTGTTATCACACGTGGTCTAGCAGAAATCACACGTTTAGGGGTGAAAATGGGTGCCAACCCGTTAACCTACATCGGACTTTCTGGTGTGGGGGATCTCATCGTAACAGGAACCTCTGTTCATTCTCGTAACTGGCGCGCTGGTAATGCCCTAGGAAAAGGCGAAAAACTAGCTGATATCGAGAAAAACATGGGAATGGTTATCGAAGGGATATCAACTACCAAGGTTGCTTACGAATTGGCAAAAGAACTAGATGTCTATATGCCAATCACCAGTGCCATTTACAAGGTCATCTACGAAGGTTATGATGTCAAAGAATGTATCGTTGCCTTGATGTCTGGCGACTTCCGTTCAGAGGACGAATGGCACTAAACTCACATTTTTAATAAGTCATTGAATTGAAACAAAAGGAGACTCTCACATGAAAAAAGTTAAAAAGGCTGTCATTCCGGCTGCCGGTCTTGGAACACGTTTTTTGCCAGCTACTAAAGCATTAGCCAAAGAAATGTTACCAATCGTCGACAAACCAACCATCCAATTTATCGTTGAAGAAGCTTTGAAATCAGGTATCGAAGATATTTTGGTGGTAACTGGAAAACAAAAACGTTCTATCGAAGACCACTTTGATTCAAACTTTGAATTAGAGTACAACCTAGAACAAAAAGGAAAAACAGACCTTCTTAAACTAGTAAACGACACCACAGCAATCAACTTGCACTTCATCCGCCAAAGCCACCCACGTGGACTTGGAGATGCTGTGCTTCAAGCCAAAGCATTCGTTGGAAACGAACCTTTCGTGGTGATGCTCGGGGATGATTTGATGGATATCACAGATGATAAAGCTGTGCCATTGACTAAACAACTCATCAACGATTACGAACAAACACACGCTTCAACAATCGCTGTGATGTCTGTTCCTCATGATGAAGTGTCATCTTACGGTGTTATTGCACCTCACGGTAAAGGTGTCAATGGACTTTACAGTGTGGAAACTTTTGTTGAAAAACCAGCCCCTGAAGACGCACCAAGTGATTTAGCGATTATCGGTCGCTACCTCCTTACTCCAGAAATCTTCAATATCCTTGAAACACAAGAACCTGGAGCTGGTAACGAAATTCAATTGACAGATGCTATCGATACGCTTAACAAAACACAACGTGTTTTCGCTCGTCAATTCAATGGCAGCCGCTACGATGTCGGTGATAAATTTGGTTTTATGAAAACATCTATCGAATATGCCCTTCAACACCCTCAAGTCAAAGACAATATGAAACAATACTTGATTGATTTAGGGAAAGAATTAGAAGGTACAGCACCTAAACAAACAAAAGAAGACTAAAAAGCAGCCCCCTCAAGCTCAACTTGAGGGGGCTTTTTAGCGCCTTACAAGGCTAAAAAGACAAGTAAAACATTTAGAATAATATAGGCTGCTAGAGCTAGCCAGCGTTGCCACGGTTGAAATAACTTTTCATCAACCTGCGTTGGTAAAAAGACGGCACACAAGAGTCCTCCGACAATACCACCAATATGTCCGACAATACCAATACTTGGGCTAAACAGATTAAACAATAAGTTAATGGCAATCAAGATTTGGTAATTACGCCCAACTTCCTTTAAAAAAGGGTCTTTACCAAAATAGCCAACAACCATGGTCGCGGCAAAAACGCCAAATAAAGACGTCGAAGCCCCTGCTGCAATCACATTTGGCGTGAAGAAAAGGGTAAAGACGTTTCCAGCAATCCCAGATAAGACATACAAAGCCAGAAATTTATGATGTCCCCAAATCTGCTCGGCCAATTGTCCAACAAAATAAAGTGTCAATGCATTAAAAATAAAATGCTGCCAACCAATGTGAACAAAAATCGGAGTGACCAAGCGCCATAATTGGCTAGGGTCGTAGGCAACGTAAGCTCCGTACATTCCCCCAAAATTAAAAACAGCTGTTCCAGTGCTGGCATTTCCCAAATAAAGTACCTGCATGGCTAAAAAGACAAGAGTCGTCATGGCCAGTAATATCATGGTTACTGGGCTTTTTCGTAAGGCATCCCTCATCGACTAAAAACCTCCCTCACTGCAATGTCATAAGTATCTTCGTGAAAATCCTGTTCTTGAAAATGGTAAATGGTGCTGACCGTCTGTCCGTGATAATCTGATAAATAACGGTCGTAATAGCCCCCACCGTAACCAATACGAAAACCCGCACGGTTAAAGGCAACACCAGGAACATGAATCAAATCAATCTCTGACTTGTCCACAGCCTCATCACTACTTAGCGGTTCCCACAGACCAAAAGAAGTCTGCACCAGCGACTCTTTTTCATAAGGACAAAAGACCATGCGTCCCTGTGGATAAGTCTTAGGCACAAGAATACATTTACCATCTTTCTCAGCCTGACGGATCAGCAATTGCGTATCGTATTCAAAATCAAAAGCTAAATAAGTCGCAATAACCTTAGCGTCCTGATAAGCCTTAGAGGCGGTCAAATCTTCCAATAACTGGAGATCTCTCACCTGCTTTTCTTTCCGATCTTGCCCCTTTAAGGCTGCTAAAATCTGCTGTCGTACGTGTGATTTTTCCATGCTATTATCATACCATAAAACCTTTTTTCCTAATAACGAAAACTTTGGAAAGGCATGACAAAATCGACTATTTTAGCTTTTGGAAAGAAGATTTTTAATAGCTTTAAGGTTTCTTTAAGGTTTACCCGCTATAATAAGATTTATCCTAGATAGCGGTTCTCCCAAACCGCTGGGAATAGTCTCTTTAGAATTATTCCCCTTTCATAAATCTCCTGGGCATGATTGAAAAATCATGTCCTTCCCTTTTTGGCCACTGTTTTCCCCACAGTGGTTTTTTCATTTAAAACATAACAAAAGACGCAAAAACAAGGTTTTGCGTCTTTTTTATTTCTAATTGGCTCTTTCTTTTAAGAAACCTGAGATTTCACGAACGGCAAATGGTAGGGCATCCTCATTTGGGCTCATTTTAGGATGGTGAAGGGCATAAGGTGTACCTACCCCAAGCCAAAACATAACGCCAGGAATGTGATTTAAAAGGTAACCAAAATCCTCACCAGTCATGGCTGGCAAACAGTCAATCAAATTGACAGCTTCTTGAGCTTCAAAGAAAGCCATCAATTCACGCGCCAATTCAGGGTCATTTTCAACAGGAAGATAGCCTCCTTGTTTGAGTTCCACGTCGACTTCTATACCAAAACTGGCCGCAACACCTTGAGCAATTTCAGTTAAGCGTTTTTGAATGTGCAGGCTCATCTCCTGTGTCAACGTTCGAATAGTCCCATGCAGCTGTGCGGTTTCTGCAATGACATTATTGGTCGTGCCTGAATGGAAAGAACCAAAGGTCACCACCCCACCTTGAATAGGGTCAACATTGCGGCTCACAATCGTCTGCACCTGCGTCACAAAGTAAGACGCAGCAACCAAGGCATCGTTAGCTTCGTGAGGAAAAGCAGCGTGTCCGCCCTTGCCTTTAAAGGTTACCAAAACTTCACAAGTCCCTGCAAACAAGGTTGAGGTATTGGTCCCAATATCACCCACCTTAAAATCAGGTCGCACATGCAAGCCATAAAATTCATCTGGTTTCCAATCGCCAAAAGCATTGTCCTGATACATGAGCATGCCACCTGCTTCGTTTTCTTCGGCTGGTTGGAAGAGAAACAGAACATTATTTTTAGGCTGTTTTTGCACCAATTCATTGAGCAGACCAAGGGCAACCGTCATGTGGATATCGTGTCCACAAGCGTGCATGCGCCCTTCGTGCTGGCTCGCAAACGGCAACCCTGTTTCTTCAACAACAGGCAAAGCGTCAATATCTGTACGCCAACCAATTGTTTTTTCAGGGGCATATCCCTTGATAAAGACAAGAATACCTGTACGCCAAGTGCGTTGTTCTACAAAGTCTTTTCCAGCCGTTATCTCTGCAATCCGCTCCAAAAGATAGACTTGTGTTTTGAATTCTTCCAAACCAATTTCTGGAATTTGATGCAAATCGCGACGAATTTTCACTAAATCTAAAGTCATATCGCAAACTCCAAATGGGTTTTATAAATGACGTAGAGCGTCCTCTAGGGCTGTTTTTTGTTGAGTTTTCGCATCGATTTCTTTAATGATGCGAGCAGGGACACCTGCTACCACGACATTTTCAGGAACGTCTTTTGTAACAATAGCTCCCGCTGCAACGACCGAACCATTACCAACCTGAACCCCTTCAATCACAACGGCATTCGCTCCCACAAGAACGTTATCACCGATACGAACAGGTTCTGCTGAAGCTGGCTCAATCACGCCTGCAAGGACCGCACCCGCACCGATGTGGCTATTTTTCCCAACAATCGCGCGACCACCAAGAACCGCACCCATATCAATCATAGTGCCAGCACCGATTTCAGCACCGATATTAATCACAGCTCCCATCATCACCACCGCATTGTCCTCAATGGTTACTTGGTCACGAATAATCGCACCTGGCTCAATACGAGCATTGAGATGACGTTTATCCAGCAAAGGTACCGCAGAATTACGCCCATCTTGTTCCACCACATAATCCTTGTTTTCAGTCCGATTAGCCAAAAGTGGCTCAATATCTTTCCAATCCCCAAAAAGCACATTGCCAAGCTTGAGAACATTTTCTGGAACAGCCGCTGCCAACTCTCCCTCAAAAGTCACCTTCACATTTGTCTTTTTCTCCGCATTACCAATAAAAGCAATAATCTCTTGCGCCGTCATTTTTTGTGCAGTCATCTCTTTTTCTTCTCCCATCCAAAGTTAGTTAATTGTCTACTATTATACCAAATTTTCAGAAAATTTGGAAAGGAATTTGGTTATTTATTCACCCCAAATAATTTTTTCACTCAAAAAAAGACCTCCTTCAGGAAGTCTTTCAAACAAACTCAGTTACTTACTGGAGTGAAAATCAATTTTGCTGAATCTGCTGGTACTGCATCATCTGTATTATAAAAAGAGGTTGTGATAATTTCTCCTTCAGATAGTTTAACAGTAACGTCCATATTACCTGGATTTAAAGATTGACTTCGTTCATCACCAGATTCCTCATTATAAATTCCTATATTCCAACCCAAGTTTTCAAATTCAGTATCCATCGTCATGTTTGTGCTTAAAGTATATGTTCCAGCTGGAATATCTCTACCGACAACATAATTGCCAATTCCAATTTCATTTGATTGTGAAACATTCTCAACTGCTGTAAGTTTGATTTTAGAAATATTTGAAAAGTCTAAAGTGTCACCTTCAAATAATATAACTCTGATTACTGACGGAGAAGTTGTATCCCCACTGTCTGTCGAAGCACCAGTCCAGTTGATATATAGTCCAGAATACGTCTTACTTCTATCACCCATGATATTGCCATTGCCACCAGTAATCTCTAAATCATAGATTCCAGGCTTAATATCACCAGATTCCCCAACAGTAATTTTTCCAGTTATATATAACTCATCAGTAGAAACCGAAGAATCTGCCAATTTATTAATTTCTTCTAAGAAACTTGCTTCCTTGCTTGATTTAGTTTTAGAAGCAACTATATTTCCTGTTTTATCTGCACTTGATGAATTATCCATAGCAGAATCAATCGCTGCACCGTAGGCAGATTGAGTTATCAAAACAATGATAAATGCTAATATTGCAACAATAATTGAAACTAGTGATAAAACCTTTTTATTTTTTCTATTAATTATTACTGATATGACGCCTAGAATAAGAGCTACTAAAGCTCAAGCAGCTGAACCATTATTGATAAATGGCATCCAAGAAGTTAAAAGCGCTATTCCTCCTACAACAACCGCAATTATCGCAACAACTTTATGTTCATTATTTTTATTTTCCATATTTTATTTCCAACGTTCTAAATTCTTACAATTACTCTTGAAACTTTTTCAAACTAGCAAGGTATAGTGAACCACCAATAATAGCTAAAATTCCACCAACCCAGCCTAAAAATGGGATAATTGCCAAAGCTCCTCCAACAATCAGCAATACATTAGGTGCTGAACCAATACGGTCGTCATCTTTATAATATACAGAACCTACAATTCCAAGAACTAAAATAGCAATTTTAACAAATAAAGCCAAAGTGCTAGCTAGTGTCGTTGAAGTGATTGAAATTGCTGAACCACCATTGTAAGCAGTATCAAGTGTAGTCGCAACATCATTTAATGCGCTTGCTGTGATAATAAGGACCGCTATTAGCAGAAAAATTCCTCCGACAAGTCCTACAATCCCGTTAATTAAAGCTAATTTTTTTGTTTTCATAATCGTACTCCTGTAAGTTATAAATTACACCATAAAATATTAATCATTATTATCCTTGGTTTCTTGTAATTTTTTCCATTTTAAGAATTCTTGAAATTCTTGATAATCTTCCTCACCAATAAAGCTTGAATCCTCTACACTTTTAGTAGTTTTATCATCTTCCATTGTTGGGGAAATAAAATCAACAACATTATTCACAATGGAATTTTTAGTCTCTATTTTTTTCTTTTTAAATGTTTTTCCAGACTTTATTGCAGTATCAGCATTAATCTTATTGTTAAATACATTACCTAAAATAGCACCTAAACCAACCCATTTTCCTGCTTTAGTAAGTCCATCAATAATTTGTACTAAAACACCTACCATAAGCATTAGAAACATGAGACTATATAGCAT
>NZ_DBPA01000030.1:0-1008 GCF_002300045.1 Streptococcus sp. UBA632
TGATAAGATTTAGTTGTTCCATATGAACCCTTTCTAATGTGAGTTTCGTCGCTTTTCATTATAGGCCATATGGGACTTTTTTTCTACACTAAAAAAGGCTCCATAATCTCTACAGTGGATTTACCCACTACAGAAATTATAGAGCCTGTTGTTCTTGCTTTTTTGATGTTCAAAGCGAGGTAAATGCGTTTTTTAAAGTTGTCAAAGTTCCTATAACCAAAAGCGTTGCGTTTAATATCTTTGATGAGTTTAGTAGTTGCTTCAAGTTTAGCGTTAGAATAGGGAAGTTCAATGGCATTGGTAATGTATTTCTTATACCAAACGAAAGTTGTTAGAGTTGTTTTTAATGAGTGATTGAGTTGATGTAAAACTTCCTGAATTAATCCAAAAAATTATTCGGTATGCTGTTCTTGTAAGTGGAAAAGAAGTAATTGATAAAGGTTGTAGCATTTTTCAAGTTGCGGAACGTGTTTAAAAATCTTGTCTAAACACTCTTTAGGTGTTAGCGTTTCCCTGAAAGTCCTCGAATAAAAGGCATTAGGCGATAGTTTTCGACGATACTTTTGATGAGTTAGAACGCTGTAATGGATATTTGGATGTTTTAGAACATGTGCTTGATGTAGCTTCTTTTTGATATAAGGTCGAAAAAAGAATTGTTAAAGCTTGGAATAGTAAGCATCTTTGTTAAATTTTTAGAATTATTTCTAGGAATTTCTGCTCCTTACTGCTTTTTCTGTAAAAATAGTGTAAAATAGTAGGGAATGATTTAAAAGGTTTACAGGCCTTTAGATATTAAAAAACGAGAAGTGCTAAAATGATTTTAGTTACAGGTGCCAATGGGCAATTAGGAACAGAATTACGTTATCTTTTGGATGAACGTGGTGAGGAGTATGTAGCGGTTGACGTTGCAGAAATGGACATCACTAATGCTGAAAAAGTTGATGAAGTATTTGCACAAGTAAAACCAACACTTGTTTACCACTGTGCGGCATACACTGCGGTTGATGC
>NZ_DBPA01000030.1:1080-1310 GCF_002300045.1 Streptococcus sp. UBA632
GCTAAAGCTGCAGCAAAATATGGTGCAACTCTTGTTTACATTTCAACTGACTACGTTTTTGATGGTAAAAAACCAGTTGGTCAAGAATGGGAAGTTGATGATACTCCAGATCCTCAAACTGAATACGGTCGTACAAAACGTTTGGGTGAAGAAGCAGTTGAAAAATATACTAAAAACTTCTACATCATCCGTACTGCTTGGGTATTTGGTAACTACGGTAAAAACTTTGT
>NZ_DBPA01000030.1:1436-9243 GCF_002300045.1 Streptococcus sp. UBA632
TTGACAGAAAACCAAAAAGAATTTGGTTACTACCACTTGTCAAATGACGCTACTGAAGATACAACTTGGTATGACTTCGCGGTTGAAATCTTGAAAGATACTGATGTTGTGGTTAAACCAGTTGATTCAAGCCAATTCCCAGCAAAAGCAAAACGTCCATTTAACTCAACAATGAGTCTTAAAAAAGCAAAAGCTACAGGCTTTGTAATCCCAACATGGCAAGAAGCTTTGAAAGAATTTTACAAACAAGACGTTAAAAAATAATCTTGATAAATAGAAGAAACTGAGTTACGACTCGGTTTCTTTTTCTTTTTTTGTCTAAATATATCGTTCGGTTTTTCTTTTTATTTTCAGGCTTCTTATCTTTTTTCATTGTCCTTTTACCTATTATGTGATATATTAGTAGTAACGTACTGTAATAGAAATGTAATATAAGTTATAAGGTGAGTGTGGTGGTAGCGATGAAAGATACAAATTCAAATGGGCATCGTTTATTAATTCAAAAATTACTTGTCAGCATTCATTACCTAACACTTTTCAGAGATGAAGTCGTTTTGGTTGAAAAGACTCCCTCTTTGTTGGGGGGTTCTTTTTCCCCTTCGGTGATTCATGAGGAGTTGGGAGAGATTTTGGCAGCGGTTGATGCCTTGTCCCAACAAGAAAAACTGATTCGCTCAACGTTTTGGTATGAGGAAGATTCCTTTCGATTGATGAATCAATCCCTAAATATCGTTGGTAATTGGGTGCAAGGGATTGATTATGTGTTAGACAATTGTGAGTCAAAATCCGTTTTTCAAGCAATTATTGGGGATAATCGTCCTCGTGTTTTTGGTGTTTTGATTGATGTTTTTACGTCGCTTAGGGTGACTAATCTAGCCATTAAAGAGGAGTCAGATTATCCTGTTCTTCTTGACCCTGTACATTTGTTTAAGGAACGTGTGAAGGAAACGAAAAAGGCAGAGCTTTTGGCTAAGATTGATGCTATGGTTCCCAAGGAAGAACGTCTTACCGAAGAAATTCCAGTTATTCGACCAACAGAGCTTTTAGAGGCTAATTCAGATGATGTCATTAAGAAAATCAGGCATTACCTCTTTGACAATAAAGGTTTGGTTTATGTGGTGGATGCTCAAGAAGACCTCAAGGACGAAATTGCTTCTTACAATGTTTTTGATCGCTTTCAAGGAGCTTATGACAGTATTTCCGATGCTCTCGTTATTGTAGAAAACGTTTTAGAACAGCTGGAAGTCCGTGGTGAAGAGAAAGTAGATGAAGCTGGTCATGTTGTAAGTCAAACAACAGTGCCTTTATACCTCTTGATTTATGGGCAAAATAAACTCGTCAAAGACAGCCGTTTTGAAAGTTTGTTGGAAGAATTGAGTTCTTATGCGGGACGTTCAGATTTGCATTTGTTGTACTATCGTGCTTACTGAGATTTGACAAGTTAAGCAATTTACGTTACAATGAACAAAATTTAAAAACCTTTAATTGAGTCCAGAGAGACTTGCAAGGTGACTGCAAAAATGGATAATGATAAGTGGAGAAGTGCGTTGGAATTTTCTGCTTATTTGCTGTAACCTTGCCTGTTTTGGGCAAGGTTTTTTGTCAGGAAAGGAAGAGTTATGGCTCCAAGTTGTAAAGAAAAAACAGCTGTTTTGAAAGAAGATTTACGGATTACCCATCAGGACGAGATTGCTCCGCGTATTTTTAAGATGACCTTATCAGGAGAGATGGTTTTGGACATGGCTCCTGGACAATTTCTCCATCTGCGTGTGCCAGACCCAAGTAAATTGTTGCGTCGTCCCATTTCTATTTGTCAGATTGATAAGGCCAAAAAAGAAGTGACGATTGTTTATCGTGTAGAACGTGCGGGGACGGCTATTTTATCTCAGTTAAAAGCTGGTGATGTGGTGGATACCATGGGACCTCAAGGTAATGGCTTTGATCTTTCTGTGGTATCTGCTGGTCAAAAAGCTTTATTGATTGGTGGTGGAATTGGTGTGCCACCTTTGGTGGAAACGGCAAAACAACTTGCTGCTAAAGGGGTTGAGGTGATTTCTGTTATTGGATTTGCCAATAAAGACGCAGTGATTTTGGAAGAAGAACTGGCAGCCTATGGCAAGGTTTATGTGACAACTGATGATGGTTCATACGGTACAAAGGGTTATGTGTCAACAATTGTGGATGAGTTGCTCCAAACGCAAAACTTTGATGCTATCTACTCTTGTGGGGCTCCAGGTATGTTGAAATATGTCGATAAAACCTTTGAAAATCATCCCCACGCCTACTTGTCAATGGAAGCTCGGATGGCTTGTGGCATGGGAGCTTGCTATGCTTGTGTAGTTCATCTAAAAAATGCACAAGATACTGCTAATAAGCGTGTGTGTGAAGATGGTCCTGTCTTTGAGACGGGAAATATTATCTTGTAAGGAGGATGCTAATGTCAGAAAATCGTTTAGCTGTAAGTCTTCCAGGGCTTGATTTGAAAAATCCTATTATTCCAGCTTCGGGTTGTTTTGGCTTTGGTCAAGAATACGCCAAATATTACGACTTAGATAAGCTTGGTTCAATTATGATTAAGGCAACCACAAAAGAAGCACGTTTTGGTAATCCCACCCCACGTGTGGCAGAAACCCCATCTGGAATGCTCAATGCAATTGGTTTACAAAATCCAGGTGTGGACGTTGTGTTAGCAGAAAAATTACCTTGGTTGGCAGAGAATTTCCCAACCTTGCCGATTATTGCCAATGTGGCAGGCTTTTCAAATGATGAATACGCCTATGTGTCTGAAAAGATCTCAAAAGCACCAAATGTCAAAGCAATTGAGTTGAATATTTCTTGCCCTAATGTTGACCACGGCAATCATGGTTTGTTGATTGGTCAGGTGCCAGAATTGGCTTATGCTGCGGTTAAGGCAAGTGTTGAGCATTCAGAAGTGCCTGTCTATGTCAAATTGACCCCAAGTGTGGCGGATATTACCACTGTGGCTAAGGCGGTCGAAGAAGCAGGTGCCACAGGCTTTACCATGATTAATACCTTGGTTGGTATGCGTTTTGATTTGCAAAGCCGTCAGCCTATCATTGCCAATGGCACAGGTGGGATGAGTGGTCCAGCTGTTTTCCCAGTTGCTTTAAAACTCATTCGCCAAGTAGCTCAAAGCACTGATTTGCCAATTATTGGTATGGGTGGTGTGGATTCTGCCGAAGCAGCGATTGAGATGATGATTGCAGGCGCATCAGCTATTGGCGTTGGTACGGCTAATTTTACTGACCCCTATGCGTGTCTAAATATCATTGAGCGTTTGCCAGAGGTCATGGACCAGTATGGCATTACGGATTTGGAAACCTTACGCCGTGAAGTTAAAGCTAGTCTGCGTTCCCACTAAGATTTTGACTTTATTAGCAAAAAAAGCTATAATAATAACAACTGAATAACCTTTAATTGAGTCCAGAGAGGCGAGAAAGGTTGCTAACAAAAGAAGATAGATGGGTGTACGCTACCCTACTTTTTGTGTGACCTCGCCCTGGCGAGGTTTTCTTTGTAGAAAAGGAGAAAGTATGCACGAAAGTCGTCCCGTTATTGCCCTTGATTTTCCATCATTTGAGGAAGTCAAAGCCTTTTTAGCCTTGTTTCCTGAGGATGAAACATTATATGTCAAGATTGGTATGGAATTATACTATGCCGTTGGGCCTGAGATTGTCCGCTATGTCAAATCACTTGGGCACTCTGTTTTTCTAGATTTGAAATTGCATGACATTCCGAATACTGTCAAATCAGCCATGCGTGTGCTGGCAGAATTGGGTGTTGACATGACCAATGTTCACGCTGCTGGTGGTGTTGAAATGATGAAAGCTGCTCGCGAAGGACTGGGAGACGGTCCAAAACTCATTGCAGTTACCCAATTAACGTCAACATCTGATGAGCAAATGAAAGCTGACCAAAATATCCAAACCAGCTTGGTAGAGTCTGTTGTGCATTATGCCAAGAAAACAGCTGAAGCTGGGCTTGATGGTGTGGTTTGTTCGGCTCGTGAAGTGGCGGTCATTAAAGAAGCAACGTCTGATGATTTTGTTTGTTTGACGCCAGGTATTCGCCCAGCAGGTGCTGCGGTTGGTGACCAAAAACGTGTCATGACACCAAGCCAAGCAAACGCGATTGGATCAAGCTATATCGTGGTGGGACGCCCTATTACGCAAGCGCCAGACCCAGTTGCGGCCTACAAGGCTATTTACGATGAATGGAACGCTTAGTATTAGAATACTATATTGAAATACCAAGATAGAAAAGAGGAATATTATGACTTTAGCATCACAAATTGCATCAGATTTACTGGATATTCAAGCTGTTTACTTGAAACCAAATGATCCATTTACTTGGGCATCTGGGATTAAATCACCGATTTACACGGATAACCGTGTGACTTTGGCTTATCCTGAAACACGTACGTTGATTGAAAATGGATTTGTAGAAAAAATCAAAGAAGCATTTCCAGAAGTGGAAGTCATCGCGGGAACAGCGACAGCAGGTATTCCACACGGAGCTATCATCGCTGATAAAATGGATCTTCCTTTTGCTTATATCCGTAGCAAACCAAAAGATCATGGAGCTGGTAATCAAATCGAAGGTCGCGTGACAAAAGGTCAAAAAATGGTTGTCGTTGAAGACCTTATCTCAACAGGTGGTTCTGTTTTAGACGCTGTGGCTGCGGCTGAACGCGAAGGGGCAGATGTCATTGGTGTTGTGGCTATTTTCACTTATGAATTGCCAAAAGCTGCTGAAAACTTTGCCAAAGCTGGTGTGAAATTGGTAACCTTGTCAAACTACACCGAATTGATCAAGGTGGCAAAAGTACAAGGCTATATCTCTGAAGAAGACCTTGACTTATTGCACAAATTTAAAGAAAATCAAGAAACTTGGCGTGACTAAGTTGGTATTTAGCCACTAAGACTGGTCTTGGTGGCTAGCTTTGTTGATTGGAAGAATGAGAGGAGTAGCAGATGAAAATTTCATGTCCGTTTGATGATCAGATTTTGCCAGACCTTTATACGAAGGCTTCTGACGTTAAGGTGGCTGAAAAGCCCGTTGTGTCTTTTCCTTTTATCATTGAAGAGGCACCTGAAAACACCAAAACCTTTGCTTGGACTTTTGTGGATTATGATTCAATCCCTGTTTGCGGGTTTACCTTTATCCATTGGGTAGTGGCTAATGTGCCTGCAAGTAATGCCCTTATTTTAGAGGATTTTGCTCGCGTGGATGAAAACCACGTGCATGGCAAAAATAGTTTGGCAAGTCCTTTCTTTAGAGGAGCTTATACTAGCATTGATGAAGGGTACACAGGACCTTGTCCGCCAGATGAAGACCATCTCTATACCTTGACGGTTTATGCCTTGGATTGTGAATTGCCTGTGAAAGACGGCTTTTACTTAAATGACCTCCGTCGTGAAATGGCGGGTCATATCTTGGCAAAAGCTGATATTGAACTTGTGGGAAGATGTTAAGGGAGTCGCTATGCAGCATTCAAAATGGCATGACTTAATCAAAAAGGAATTGCCAGAGCATTATTTTGCTAGAATCAATCATTTTATGGATGAGGTCTATCAAGCTGGAGTGGTTTATCCACCGCGCGAGAAAGTGTTCAATGCCATTCAGACCACGCCTTTGGAGGCGGTGAAGGTGGTCATTATTGGGCAAGACCCTTATCATGGTCCCAATCAAGCTCAGGGCTTATCTTTTTCCGTTCCTGAGGACATTCCAGCTCCTCCGTCATTGCAAAATATTCTCAAAGAATTAGCTGATGATGTGGGACAGCGGGACCACCATGATTTGACTTCTTGGGCTGAGCGAGGTGTTCTTCTTTTAAATGCTTGTTTGACCGTGCCAGCAGGGCGTGCCAATGGACACGCTGGACAAATTTGGGAGCCTTTTACAGACGCCATTATCAAGGTGGTAAATGAAAAAGAAACCCCAGTTGTCTTTATCTTGTGGGGTGGTTATGCTCGCAAGAAAAAAGCTTTGGTGACCAATCCCATTCATCATGTCATTGAAAGTGCGCATCCAAGTCCCTTGTCGGCTTATCGAGGTTTCTTTGGTAGCCATCCCTTTTCACGAACAAATGCTTACTTAACTCAAGACGGTCTTGAACCTATTGACTGGTTAAAATGATAGGAGTTTACTATGTTATTGATTAAAAATGGTCGTGTTGTTGACCCTCAATCTGGATTTGATCAGGTTGCAGATGTCCTTGTTGATGGCAAAAAAGTGGTGAAAATCGCTGAATTTATTGAGGAAAATGGTGCCGAGGTGATTGATGCAACTGGGCTCGTTGTAGCGCCTGGTTTGGTGGATATTCACGTGCATTTCCGTGAACCTGGTCAAACACACAAGGAAGACATTCACACAGGTGCTCTTGCGGCTGCTGCGGGTGGCTTTACCTCAGTTGTCATGATGGCAAATACCAATCCCACTATTTCAGATGTGGCAACCTTGAAAGAGGTTTTGGCCAGCGCGGCAAAAGAGGACATTCACGTCTATACCAATGCCACAATTACCAAAAATTTTGATGGTCAACATTTGACGGACTTCAAGGCTTTGCTTGAAAATGGGGCCCTCAGTTTTTCTGATGACGGTATTCCCCTTCAAAGCAGCAAGGTCTTGAAAGAGGCTCTTGACTTGGCTAAGGCTAATAATACTTTCCTTGCCGTGCATGAAGAGGACCCTGAATTGAATGGCATTCTTGGTTTTAACGAACACATTGCCCAAGACAAATTCCATTTTTGTGGGGCAACAGGTGTGGCAGAATACAGCATGATTGCGCGTGATGTTATGATTGCTTATGACCGCGGCGTTCACTTGCACATCCAACATTTATCAAAAGCGGAATCAGTGAAAGTGGTTGAGTTTGCCCAACAATTAGGGGCTCATATCACAGCAGAAGCAGCACCGCAACATTTCTCAAAAACAGAAGATTTGCTATTGATTAAAGGGGCAGCTGCTAAGATGAATCCTCCTCTTCGTACGGAAAAAGACCGTTTAGGCGTGATTGAAGGCTTGAAATCTGGCGTGATTTCTGTGATTGCGACAGACCATGCCCCTCACCACGCAGATGAAAAGAACGTGGAT
Organism: Streptococcus sp. UBA632; assembly: GCF_002300045.1. Taxonomy (NCBI): domain Bacteria; kingdom Bacillati; phylum Bacillota; class Bacilli; order Lactobacillales; family Streptococcaceae; genus Streptococcus; species Streptococcus sp. UBA632. Next base: position 8,553 of record NZ_DBPA01000030.1, read on the forward strand.
GATATCACAAAAGCCCCATCAGGAATGACAGGGCTAGAAACGTCATTGTCACTGGGCTTGACCAACTTGGTGGAAACAGGTGATTTGACCTTGTCAGAATTGTTGGCTAAAATGACCATCAATCCATCATCGCTTTATGACTTTGATGCGGGTTATTTGGCAGAAAATGGGCCAGCGGACATTGTGATTTTCGCGGATAAGGAAGACCGCGTGGTGTCTGACCAATTTGCTTCAAAAGCATCTAATTCGCCATTTATCGGTGAAACCTTAAAAGGTGTGGTCAAATACACGATTTGTGATGGTAAAGTTGTTTATCAAGCCTAACAGGCTTTTAGCATATTAAAACCGCGCTCATGATGAGTGCGGTTGTTTTAGTCGAGGTTATTTTCCTTGGCGTATTGCGTTAGCTTAATAGCGTTGTCGTAAGACATGCGTCCGATATCAGTAATGCCGTTTACGTAATTTGCGAGAGTTCGCTCTGAAATGCCAGTCGCTTTAGCAATTTGATAACGTGAGTTGTTGGTTAGTAAGTGTAGCAATTCCTGTTTTGATAAAACGTCAATCATTTGCATTCTCCTTTTAATCGGTTTCTGAAATCCAAAGATAGATTGAAAAAACAAAGATAAAAATAATAAAATACCCGTGGTGCTAGTTAAATTTAAGATACGAAAAAGCCCAAATGGACTATACT
>NZ_DBPA01000032.1:0-5272 GCF_002300045.1 Streptococcus sp. UBA632
GAACACGCCAGTTTTGATGATTTGCAAAAGGCTTTGTCAGGTGTGTTGGGGCATTTTGATGACGATGACCAGTTTGACATCACGAAAACAGACTTAATGCGCTTGGGGCTTTTAATGGGAGCAGATAGCCGCAAACGTCGCGAATATTTGGGCGAAAAGCTTCGTATTGGTTATAGCAACGGCAAACAACTTCTCAAACGCTTAGAGCTCTTTGACATTACTTTGGCCGAAGTAGAAGAAACGATGGCAACATATGAGGGCTGACTTTTTAAGAGTCTTCTGTGTTCTATACTAAGATTGATAGAAACGAAAGGAAAGAAAAGTCCCCACGTTTTGGTTGGGGAATATTGATTATGAGAATTGCAGATTATAGCGTGACGCGTGCTATTCTTGAGCGTCATGGGTTTACCTTTAAAAAATCATTTGGACAGAACTTTTTGACAGATACCAATATTCTTCAAAAGATTGTAGATACAGCGGAGATTGACAAGGGTGTCAACGTGATTGAAATTGGTCCTGGTATCGGTGCTTTGACGGAATTTTTGGCAGAAAATGCTGCTGAAGTCATGGCTTTTGAAATTGACGACCGTTTGATTCCGATTTTGGCGGATACGCTCCGCGATTTTGACAACGTCAAAGTCATCAACGGAGACATTTTGAAAGCTGATTTGCAAAGCCATATCAAATCATTTGCAAATCCCGATTTGCCTATCAAGGTGGTCGCAAATCTGCCTTACTACATCACCACACCTATCTTGATGCATTTGATTGAGTCAAAAATCCCATTTGCGGAATTTGTCGTGATGATGCAAAAAGAAGTGGCAGACCGTATTTCAGCTGAGCCAAATACCAAGGCTTATGGGTCATTGTCAATCGCGGTGCAATATTACATGACAGCCAAGGTGGCTTTCATCGTGCCTCGCACGGTCTTTGTGCCTGCACCGAACGTGGATTCAGCTATTTTGAAAATGACACGCCGTGAGCAACCTCTTGTTCAAGTGAAAGATGAAGATTTCTTCTTCCGCATTGCTAAAATCAGCTTTGTTCACCGCCGCAAAACCCTTTGGAATAATTTGACTAGCCATTTTGGAAAAGCTGAGGAAACCAAGGCTAAATTGGAACAAGCGCTTGACATGGCAGATATCAAACCGTCTGTTCGTGGCGAAGCCCTTTCTATTGCGGATTTTGCTAGGTTGGCAGACGCTTTAAAAGAAGCTGGTTTGTAAGTTTTAAGACGACTAAAAACAAGACTCAACTGCGTTTGGGTCTTGTTTTTTTGAATCTAAGAAAGGCCTGCTTCAAACGTGTCAGAATGGGCTTCGACGCTGATTTTTTGCAGGGTTAAGGGATGTGTAAAACTGAGTTTGTGGGCGTGCAGCATGAGGCGGTCATCGGACACATGGCTGTACAAAGGGTCCCCAATAATGGGATAATGATGCGCTGACAAATGCACTCGAATTTGGTGCGTTCGCCCTGTTTTTAAGCGGCAGCGAACCAGACTTCCCTTTGAAAAAACTTTTAAACGGTCCACGATAGTAATGGCGCGCTGGCCATTTTTAGGGTCGACTACTCGTTTGCGGCGGTCATGACGGTGGCGCCCAATCTTATCTTGAAAAACTTGGTGTTTTGGCTCAAAAGTCCCCTGAACCAAGGACCAATATTCACGAGAAATGTCCTTGTTTTCCAACAAACGGTTTAAAATAGGCAGGATAAAAGGGTTTTTGGCAAATAAAATAGCTCCGCTGGTTTCCTTGTCCAAACGGTGCACCACGTAGCAGGTTTGCCCTACATAAGCCGAAACATGGTTAAGCAGAGCCATTTCTGTTGGTTCATTACCGTGTGTTTTCATGCCTTCGGGCTTGTTGACGATGATAATGTGTTCGTCTTGATACAGGCAATCCACCAATTTAGCTTGTCCCAAGGGAATATCTTTTTGCGGATAATCTTCCTCATCAAAGGTCAGCTGGATGCTGTCGCCTGTTTGCACCAAACTTTGCCAATTAATGGTTTCTCCGTTGATGAGCAGGTGTTTTTTGGTGCGCAAAAAATGCCGAATTTTCCGAGGAATCAGCAGGTGCTCTTCTAAAAGTTCCTTGACCGTGCAGTCTGGGTAGGGATTGGTAAATGTGTAAGATGTAGTCATGACTCTATTATACCAAAAAAAAACGCACCTCAACGAGATGCGCTAAAGCCCTATTTGCTTTCATTTTCTTTGAGCCAAGCATGGTATTTTTCCACCAAGTTGACCGCCATTTGGCTTGCTACTGCGACAGAATAAGCTTCTGTTCCTTCGGCTTCGCTTTCAGAAACTTCAATCTTTGTTTCATCGTAAATGGCTTTTAGACTTTCAGGAGAAAGTGTTTTTTTAAATGCTTCAAATTCTTTGTTCATGATAAGCAATTCCTTTCTAATATCTTTGTCTGACCAGATATCTCTACTCTACCATTTTATCATAAAACCTTAAAAATAGAATGAAAACGTTATAACAAATGACATCCTTTTCATTTCTGACGATTTTAAGGGAAATTGCTATAATGGAATTATGACACATTTAAAAAGAATTAAAGAAAGCTTTCTGTCCTTTGTTAGGCGCTTGACAGGAAGGGAATCTTCTCAGGAAGAGGACCGTAATTTTGAAGAGTGGCTCAACGAGGAAGAAAGTCCTGAAGACGTTACTGACCATTCTCAAGAAGGAGAGGTTGCACCACGCTATCAGCGAAGCCGTGCGCACCAAGATAAAACCAAGCATTATCCCGCTTGGGTGCAAAAAATCCTGCGGTTTGTACCCTCTCCTCAGAATCCCATCCGCCGTTTTTGGCGCCGTTACCATATTGGTAAAATACTGCTGATTTTGGCGGGGATAGCGACCTTGGCGATTGGTTCTTACCTTTATTTGGTTGCTAAATCAACCAACGTTTCTGATTTGCAAGATGCCTTGAAGGCTACCACTGTCATCTACGATAAAAATGATGAGCAAATTGGCTCGCTGTCGGGACAAAAAGGAACTTATGTGGACCTTGACAATATCAGCGATTACATGAAAGAAGCGGTTATTGCCACGGAGGATAGAACCTTTTACCAAAATAGCGGTATCAATTACTCGCGTTTCTTGTTGGCAGTCTTTACGTTTGGGCGTTTTGGTGGTGGTTCGACCATTACGCAACAATTGGCGAAAAATGCTTACCTGAGCCAAGAACAGACCGTCACGCGTAAAGCCAAGGAATTTTTCCTAGCGCTAGAGTTGACCAAAAAATACAGCAAAGACGACATCTTGACCATGTATTTGAACAATGCGTATTTTGGTAATTCGGTTTGGGGTGTTGAAGATGCCAGTCAAAAATACTTTGGTACTGACGCTGAGAATTTGACCTTGGAGCAATCGGCTATTTTGGCTGGAATGTTGAAGGGGCCTGAGATTTACAACCCATATTACTCAGTGGAGAATGCAACCAACCGAAGGAATACGGTCTTGCAGGCCATGGTTCACGCTGGTAAAATCACGCAAGAACAAGCTGATGAGGCCTCACAAGTGGATATTGCCAGTGAGTTGCACGATACTTATACAGGAACTTCTGATAGTTATCAGTACCCGTCTTACTTTGATGCGGTTATTCAAGAAGCAGAGCAAAAATACAATCTGTCAGAAAATGATATTGTCAACAATGGCTATAAAATCTATACGGAGTTAGACCAAAATTATCAAGACAATATGCAGGCTGTTTTTGACGACACGAGTTATTTCCCAACGTCAAGTTATGATGGTCAAAGCGCTCAAGGAGCCAGCGTCGCAATGGATCCCGCAACTGGTGCTGTTCGTGGTTTAGTTGGGCGTGTGAGCTCAAGTTCGGCTTCCTTTAGAAGTTTCAACTACGCGACCCAAGCCTCACGTAGCCCAGGGTCAACCATTAAACCGTTGGTGGTTTACACTCCAGCCGTCGCGGCGGGCTATTCGATTACGACGGAATTGCCAAATACCGTGCAAGATTACGATGGCTATGCTCCTGGAAACTATGGTGGCGTTGAAACAGCTGATGTTCCTATGTATCAAGCCTTGGCTAATTCTTACAATATTCCAGCTGTTTATTTGCTCAATAAAATCGGTATCAGCAAGGGTATTACTTACGGTGAGAAATTCGGTCTGAACATGAAGAAGGTCAAGGAAGAACTGGGTATCGCGCTGGGTGGCGGTGTCACAACCAACCCGCTTGAAATGGCCCAGGCCTATTCAACCTTTGCCAATGACGGTATCATGCCAACGGCTCATTTGATTTCACGTATTGAAAATGCCAGCGGTGAAGTCATTGCACAGTTTAAACAAGACCAAAAACGCGTGATTAGCCAAACTGTTGCGGACAAGATGACCAGCATGATGTTAGGAACCTTTTCAAATGGTTCTGCTATCAATGCCAATGCTTATGGTTATACCATGGCAGGAAAAACAGGTACGGTTGAAACAAGCTTCAATGACAATTTGACGAGCGACCAGTGGGTGATTGGTTACACGCCTGATGTGGTGATTGCCCAGTGGCTAGGCTATGATTCGACGGACGAAAATCACTACCTGACAGATGCCAGCTCGGGAACAGCCTCAACGATTTTCAGTGCTGTTGCCAGTCGCATCTTGCCATACACCGCAGGTACTGCCTTTACTGTTGAAAATGCTTATAGTCAAAACGGTTACGACTTGATTTATAGTGCCAACGCGTCTGACACTGACACTAGCCCATCATCTAGCTCAGATAACTTTTTGGATAAGGTTCAAGAATCAGCACAAACCGCCAAGGAAAAGATAGGTCAAGCCGTTCAAGACGTTTGGGACAATGTTTCCAACTGGTTTAATAGACGAACGAATTAAAACTTGATAAAATGATAAAAAGATGATAGGATGATATTGGAGGCATTATGGCACAGAAAAAAGCAAGTTTAGCTTGTACAGAGTGTGGGAGCCGTAACTACTCTATCGGAGTGAGCAGCAACCCTAAACCTGTACGTTTAGAAGTCAATAAATATTGTAAACATTGTAAGAAATACACGTTACACAAAGAAACACGTTAATATTAAGGCGATTACGTAACGAGTGTGAAGGAGGAGCGATCCGTGGGATTTATCAAGGGAGTTTTTGCGGTTTTAAGAGATACAACATGGCCAGATCGTAGACAACGTTGGAGAGATTTTATTTCTGTATTAGAGTATACAGCGTTTTTTACACTTGCGATTTATATCTTTGATAAACTACTCTCGTTGGGAGTAACGGACTTATTGAACCGTTTTT
>NZ_DBPA01000032.1:5377-11221 GCF_002300045.1 Streptococcus sp. UBA632
CAAAGAGCCCTCAGGGCTTTTTATAGTGGAGGAAAAGATGCTAGATTCATTTGATAAAGGCTGGTTTGTGCTACAAACTTACTCTGGGTATGAAAATAAAGTGAAAGAAACCCTTTTGCAACGTGCCCAAACCTACAATATGTTGGACAATATTTTGCGCGTGGAAATCCCAACGCAAACTGTCAATGTTGAGAAAAACGGGAAAGTCAAAGAAGTTGAAGAAAACCGTTTCCCTGGTTATGTCTTGGTTGAGATGGTTATGACAGACGAAGCTTGGTTTGTTGTGCGTAACACACCAAACGTTACAGGATTTGTTGGGTCACATGGTAACCGTTCAAAACCAACACCGCTCTTGGAAGAAGAAATCCGCTCAATTCTCATCTCAATGGGTCAAACGGTTGATGTGATTGATACCAACATTAAAGAAGGTGACGTGGTTCAAATCATTGATGGTGCCTTTATGGGACAAGAAGGTCGCGTCGTTGAAATTGAAAACAACAAAGTGAAATTGATGATTAATATGTTTGGAACAGAAACACAAGCAGAATTGGAACTTTACCAAATCGCTGAACTGTAAACAAGCGTCATGATTAAGCTAGGGTGAATGCTCTAGCTTTTTGTTGGTCGGTGGCTAAAAATGATATCGGCATTGTGTGCTTTTGCCAATCATTTGATATACTGTACATAGTCATATACAAGAATAAAGGAGTCTGTAAATGTCTGTTGGTTTAGTATTAGAAGGTGGGGGAATGCGTGGGCTTTACACAGCTGGCGTTCTCGATGCATTTTTAGATGCTGGTATCAAGGTTGACGGGATAGTCGCGGTATCAGCTGGGGCACTTTTTGGGGTGAATTTTTTATCTAAGCAAAAGGGCAGAGCTCTCCGTTACAATCAAAAATACGCTTCTTATCCTAACTACATGGGCCTTCGTTCTTGGTTACGAACGGGCAATGTGGTCAACAAAGAATTTGCTTATTACAAGGTTCCCATGGAATTAGATGTTTTTGATGAGGAAACCTTTGAGCAATCTGGTGTTCCTTTTTACGTCACTGTCACCAATCTTGAAACAGGTAAGGCAGAATACCACAAGATTGACAATGTGTTTGAGCAAATGGAGTTGTTTCGTGCCAGTTCGGCCTTGCCAGTAGCCTCAAAAATTGTTGAGTGGCAGGGCAAACATTACCTTGATGGTGGCTTGTCAGACAGCATTCCTGTTGATTTTGCCAAAAGCCTTGGCTTTGATAAACTCATCGTGGTCTTGACACGTCCGCTTGATTACCGCAAAAAAGCGTCTAGTGGTCGCCTTTACAAGTTGCTTTATAGGCATTACCCTAACTTTGTCGAAGTGGCTTCCAAACGTTACCAATACTATAATGACACGCTGGAGCACATTATTGATTTGGAGCAGAAGGGGCAAGTTTTTGCGATTAGACCAAGCCAACCATTAGAGATTGGACGTCTGGAAACCAACCCTGACAAGTTTGAAGAGATTTATCAGATTGGCTTGAAACAAGCCAAAGCAGATATGGCGAGCTTACAAGCTTATTTATCGAAGGCATGAAGTCCCCAGTGATTTCGCCTTTTTTCTTTGTTATTTTCATGGTATAATAGAAGCTATACTATGAACATGGAGAAATGACATGGCAACTTACAATCACAAAGAAATTGAGAAAAAATGGCAGGCTTATTGGGCTGACAATCATACGTTCAAAACAGGAACAGACGCTGACAAACCAAACTTTTACGCGTTGGATATGTTTCCTTACCCGTCAGGTGCAGGGCTTCACGTTGGACACCCAGAAGGCTACACAGCAACTGATATTTTGAGTCGTTTCAAACGTGCACAAGGCTATAACGTGCTTCACCCAATGGGATGGGACGCTTTTGGACTTCCTGCTGAGCAATACGCGATGGATACAGGAAATGACCCAGCTGAATTTACAGCGCAAAACATCGCTAACTTCAAACGCCAAATCAATGCACTTGGTTTCTCATACGACTGGGACCGCGAAGTAAATACCACTGACCCTAGCTACTACAAATGGACACAGTGGATTTTCACAAAATTGTATGAAAAAGGCTTGGCATACGAAGCTGAAGTGCCTGTTAACTGGGTTGAAGAATTGGGAACAGCCATCGCCAACGAAGAAGTGCTTCCTGACGGTACTTCTGAACGTGGAGGGTACCCAGTTGTCCGCAAACCAATGCGTCAATGGATGCTTAAAATCACAGCTTATGCAGAGCGCTTGCTAGAAGATTTGGAAGAACTTGACTGGCCTGAATCAATCAAAGACATGCAACGCAACTGGATTGGTAAATCAACAGGTGCCAATGTGACCTTCAAAGTGAAGGACACAGACCAAGATTTCACAGTCTTTACCACTCGTCCTGATACTCTTTTTGGTGCGACTTATGCTGTTTTAGCACCTGAACACCCATTGGTTGATGCTATTACAACGCCTGAACAAGCACAAGCTGTGGCAGATTACAAACACCAAGCAAGCCTCAAATCTGACCTTGCGCGTACAGACCTTGCTAAAGAAAAAACAGGTGTTTGGACAGGTAGCTATGCGATCAATCCTGTCAATGGTCGTGAAATGCCAATTTGGATTGCAGATTATGTGCTTGTGAGCTATGGAACTGGTGCTATCATGGCTGTTCCTGCCCACGACACACGCGACTGGGAATTCGCTAAACAATTCAATCTAGATATTATCCCAGTACTTGAAGGCGGCAATGTTGAAGAAGAAGCTTACACAGAAGACGGTATTCACATCAATTCTGGCTTCCTAGACGGTCTTGACAAAGCGCAAGCCATTGACAAAATGGTCGAATGGCTCGAAGCTGAAGGAGTGGGAAATAAAAAAGTCACTTACCGTTTACGCGACTGGCTCTTTTCACGCCAACGCTACTGGGGTGAACCAATTCCAATCGTTCACTGGGAAGATGGCACAACCACTGCCCTTCCAGAAGACCAACTTCCTCTGGTCTTGCCAGTAACTAAGGACATTAAACCTTCAGGAACAGGGGAGTCACCACTAGCTAACTTGACAGATTGGTTAGAAGTTACTCGTGAAGACGGTGTTAAAGGGCGCCGTGAAACCAATACCATGCCACAATGGGCAGGTTCAAGCTGGTACTTCTTACGCTACATCGACCCGCATAACGACGAAAAACTAGCTGACGAAGAATTATTGAAACAATGGTTGCCAGTTGACATTTACATCGGTGGTGCCGAACACGCCGTGCTTCACTTGCTTTACGCTCGCTTCTGGCACAAATTCCTTTATGATTTAGGCGTTGTTCCAACCAAAGAACCGTTCCAAAAACTCTTTAACCAAGGGATGATTTTGGGAACAAGCTACCGCGACCACCGTGGAGCCCTTGTACCAACAGACAAGGTTGAAAAACGCGATGGGTTATTCTTCAACATCGAAACTGGCGAAGAATTGGAACAAGCACCAGCTAAAATGTCTAAATCATTGAAAAACGTTGTCAACCCTGACGACGTAGTTGAACGCTATGGTGCCGACACATTGCGCGTGTATGAAATGTTTATGGGACCATTGGACGCTTCTATCGCTTGGTCTGAAGAAGGTCTTGAAGGCTCACGTAAGTTCCTTGACCGCGTTTACCGCTTGTTGACAACCAAAGATATCGTTGCTGACAATAACGGTGCTTTAGACAAGGTTTACAATGAAACCGTTAAAGCCGTTACAGAACAGCTCGAAGCCATGAAATTCAACACAGCGATTGCACAATTGATGGTCTTTGTAAACAGCGCCAACAAAGAAGACAAACTCTTTGTAGATTACGCCAAAGGCTTCATTCAATTGTTGGCTCCATTTGCCCCACACCTTGCTGAAGAATTGTGGCAAAACGTGACCCAATCAGGTGAAAGCATTTCATACGTGGCATGGCCAACATGGGATGAATCAAAACTTGTTGAAAACGACGTTGAAATTGTCATCCAAATCAAAGGAAAAGTACGAGCTAAATTGGTCGTACCAAAAGACGCAAGTCGCGAAGAACTCGAAAAACTCGCCCTTTCCAATGACAAGATTCAAGCTGAAATCGCAGGCAAAGATATCGTCAAAGTTATTGCTGTCCCTAACAAACTTGTCAACATCGTGGTAAAATAATCACTACATATAATCTTGAACTCCTGTCCAATGGACAGGAGTTTTTGGTTTATAACGATGATGTCTAGTAAAACTTAGTAAAATCCAATAGTAAACGTTTACAAAAAATTATCTAAAAGGTAAAATAAAAGAAAGAACCTAAGAAAGAGGGAAAAATGGAAGTAAAACAAGAAATTGTTGAGATAATTAATCGGCAAAAGATTGAAAAATACACTATTATTAATGATAATGGTGTCCAAGTTGGTTTACTAACGCTGGGAGCAACTTGGCAAGAATTTTTAGTGCCAGATGACAAAGGTGGTCAGAAAAATCTTATCATTGGTTTTGATGAGCCAAGTGATTATCTGAAAAGTCCTTTATGTGCAGGTCAATCAATCGGACGTGTTGCAGGGCGTATTAATCAAGGGAAAGTTAACCTTGATGGCAAAGAAATTCAGCTACCACAAAACGAAAAAGGAAACACTCTTCACGGTGGTCCAAAAGGTTTCCACAAACACATTTGGCAAGCAAGAGTTGAAAATGATATTGACAAAGCCACTGTTGTCATGACTTACAATGCTAAAGAAAGTGTTGATGGTTTCCCTGGTGATATGTTGGTAACAGCACGTTTTACGCTGGATAACGACAATCGTTTTATAATCACTTACACTGGTAAAAATGGCGGTCAAGCGACCCTCTTTAACCCAACTAACCACGTTTACTTTAACCTCGGTGAACGCCAAGACTTGGCACACCATACCTTTACTTTGGCTGCTGACTGTTACTTGGAAACACGTGATGATTTGGTGCCAACAGGAAAATTCATTGACGTTGCTGGCACAGCTTATGATTTTCAAACTGGGCAAAACCTTGGAGAGGCTATCGCTGATACAGGCGGGCTTGACGATGCTTTCTTGGTAAATGCTTCGCTTGATAAACCTTGTGGAGAATTGAAAGATGAAGAAAGTGGCGATTCTGTTCACCTTTATTCTGACCGTGATACTTGGGTCGTTTACAGTATGGGTGGCATTCCTGAGGATATTTATCCAGCGCGTGATAAGGGTAAAATGGCTAAAGAATTTGAAGCCTTAGCGCTTGAAGCACAATTTCTCCCAGATGCTATTAATAATGACGGTTTTGGTGATATTGTTCTTCCAGCCAATACCGAAAAGACTTATACTATTGCTTTTGAATATCATAAAGGATAATATAATTTTACAAATTCAGTTAAAAAAGAGATTTCTGTTTGGAATCTCTTTTTATAATTTACAATTGATTCTTGAATTATGATTGAGAAAATCCAGTCAGAGCAAAATAGTTGTGTGAAAACATACTTTGTAGTAGCATAGCGTTATACAGTTCTACATACTATATTCCAACATCAAAGTAATATAGTATGTAGAATTAGAAAGGAAATGTAAATAATGATTGAAATTACATTTTTAAACGCCGTAAACCAAGAACGAGTGGTGACGTTTGACTCATACGAGGAATTCGAACGTTCACAGCAAGCTTGCTCAATCGATATTGCCGACTATTACAAAGTCACTAAGGTCGTTTATAACGGTCATGTACTGGATTATTCAGGAAATTATGGCAACCTATTTTACTACTTTTTAAAACAAGATTTAACACAATATCGCTAATATCATGTTTGTTATTTAATGATGCGGTGCTTTTATGGGAGAACAAAAATGAAACCCAAATTTCAAGTTGAAATTA